>JAIXRD010000115.1 GCA_027485365.1 Cryomorphaceae bacterium
CGTGAGGTGATGCGGCTATTTGGAGAAAAAGTGGGCCTGTCATTTCAACTTAAGGATGATATTTTTGATTTCGGAAGTGCCGCTGAAATTGGAAAACCCACGGGGAATGACATTCGAGAGCAAAAGATGACACTCCCTATCATTTACACCCTGAATAATGCCCCTGCAGCTGAAGCTACTGAATTAAGAAACATCATCAAGAATCACAACGATAGTGAATCACACATCAGAAAAGCCATTGATTTGGTTAAACGAAATAAGGGAATTGAATATGCGGAGCAACGGATGCGTTCCTTGGGGAATGAGGCTAAAGCTTTACTAGATGAATTCCCTGATAATCAAGCTAAAATGGCCTTGCTTGGCCTTGTAGAATATACCATGAATCGAACAAAATGAGACTAATTATCCCTGTATTTATTGCGTTAATTTTTGCTTCTTGTACGACTAAGAATGCAACTAAAAAACAAGTTAAATCTGAAAATTTAATTGAAGTTAAACACGGCGTATACTCCGAATGGTATCCCGGCAAAAAACAATTGAAATTTCATGGTTCCATAGACAAAAAAGGCAATCGAGACGGGAAATGGGTGTTTTATTCAGAAAACGGAAATGAACAATCCATTACCGTATACAATAAAGGGGTGCGCGAAGGATTTAGTTTGGTGAAATATCCAAACGGGGCCATGCACTACCGTGGAGAATACCGCAATGATCAAATGGTTGGTGTGTGGACAACCTACGATGAAAAAGGTAAAGTAATTAGCGAAAAAGACTACGGGTTACCGGATGAGTAGAATTCCAGAACATATTGTAGATCAAATTATTCAAACGGCCAGAATTGAGGAGGTTATCGGTGAATTTGTGCAATTGAAACGCGCGGGAAGTAACCTCAAAGGATTAAGTCCTTTTACCTCTGAAAAAACACCCTCTTTTGTGGTGTCTCCAGCCAAGCAAATTTACAAGTGCTTTTCAACCAGTAAAGGAGGGAACGTTGTGAGTTTTTTGATGGAAAAGGAACATTTTTCCTATCCCGAAGCACTTCGATGGTTAGCGGATAAGTATAATATTGAACTTCCGAAGGAGGAAGAGCTTTCTGCCGAACAATTAGCAGCCGCCAATGAAAAGGATAGTTTATTTATTATTAATGAATTTGCCAAGAATCATTTCATGGAAACACTCCACGAAACCGATGAAGGTAAAAGCATTGGGCTCTCTTATTTTATTGAGCGGGGATTTCATCCAGATATAATTAAAAGATTTCAATTAGGATATTGCAAGAATACAGGTACCGATTTAACTAAAGCTGCCTTAGAAAAAGGATTTAAGTTTGAATACTTGGACAAAGTAGGTTTAAGTAAAGAAAAAGACGGCCGCCAATTTGATTTTTTCAAAGGCAGGGTAATCTTTCCAATTCATAGCATTTCTGGTCGTGTACTTGGCTTTGGGGGAAGGACCTTATTGTCCGATAAAAAAGTGGCCAAGTATTTTAATTCGCCAGAAAGTCCTGTTTATAATAAAAGTGAGATTCTGTATGGACTTTATTTTGCAAAAGGTGAAATTGTCAAAAAAGACGAATGTTTGCTTTGCGAAGGATACACGGATGTAATTAGTATGCACCAAGCCGGTATTCAGCATGCGGTTTCAAGCTCAGGGACTTCCTTAACCAGGGAACAAATCCGTCTCGTTTCTCGATACACTAAGAACATTACGATACTTTACGACGGAGATGCTGCAGGAATAAAAGCGTCGTTCCGAGGTATAGATTTGATTTTAGAAGAAGGGCTTAATGTTAAGGTTGTTTTATTCCCAGAAGGGGAGGACCCTGATTCCTTTGCTAAGAAAAGTACTACGGATGAATTGAATGAGTTTTTAGAATCGCATCGACAAGATTTTATATCGTTTAAAGCAGGGTTGCTTTTAAAAGGAACGGAAAATGATCCGCTTCAAAAAGCAAAGCTGATTAAGGACATTGTGTATTCAATTTCGTTGATTCCCGATCCCATTACTCGAACCATTTATGCAAAAAAAATCGCTTCCTCGTATCAGTTAGCCGAGGAAATGATTATTCAGGAGGTAACCAAACATCGTGCGGGTAAATTTGCTGAAGCGGTAGATGAACCTTGGGTTAAAGATGCTATAACTGTAAAACCGCAAACGCCTAAGCATGCTATTCAAGAGGTTCCGAAAGATGAAGCCTTGGTTGAAAAAGAGCTGATTCGTTTGATGCTTAAATTTGGAAATAAAGAAGTCGTCCTCGATCCTAACGGTGATAAAATTCCTGTTAGTGTCAATGAACTAGTTATTCAAGAATTAAATTCAGACGACTTAAGCTTCAATCATTCCGTTTGTTATGATATTTTTGGTGAAATCGCAGACGGCGTTGCTGAAGGTATTTTGTACACCTACAAGTATTTTTTGAAATCAAGTAAGCCTGAGATTTTACAGTTAACCACGCAATTAATTGGTTTTGAGGATGAATTAAGTCCAAAATGGGCCTCTCAATATAGGATATATACAAAACAAGAAGATAGCGATTTATTAGGTACGGTGCTCTATGCGATTTACAATTTTAAGCAGTACAAGATAACCGAACATATTAAAAGTTTGCGCGTTCAAATGTTATCTGAAACGTTGAGTGAGCAAGAACAGTTAGAGCTCCTTGCGGAACAAATGGCTTACGAAAAAATAAAACAAACGTTCTCAGATAAATTGGGAAGAATTATTATAAAATGATGTTAAGTACCACCTTATTCAAAATCGGCCCATTCAATATTTGTATTTGGAATTTAGTGTTTCTCTCCATTATTTTCTTAACGGCATTTGTGCTTCGTCGCTTACTTTCAAGATTTCTCAAAAAACAATTTAAAAGTAATAACATTCACCTTGAAGGAAGACGAGAAACGTATTTCAAATTGTTTACACAAAGTGTGTATTTAATTGCCTTGTACTTTGGTGTATTAAGTTTTAGATTCAATAATCGGGATATTACCTTTGAGGAGTTCATCAACTATAATTTAGTCCACATTGGTACATTGAAAATAACACTATACAATGTGATCTTAGTGGCAGTAATTTTCTTGTCTGCTAAAATCGCTTCAAGTGTTTATAAATTATACATTGGTAAAAAGCATCGGCTTAAAACATCTTATGATCCGGGTGTAGAGTACGTGTATGTGCAGATTGCTCGTTATATAATCTATACGGTGGCAGTATTGCTGTCTTTTAATGTTCTTGGATTGAATATCACCTTAATATTATCAGGTTCTGTTGGACTTCTGGTCGGTATTGGTTTGGGCTTGCAGGATGTTTTTAAAGATACCATCGCAGGAATTGTGTTACTCTTAGAAGGTAATATTAAGGTAGGTGATATCGTGGAAATTAATGCTAAAACTCAAGCTAATTCTCATAAGGGTGCCTACAATTTTGTTGCTCGTATTATTAAAATTAGCTTCAGAACCACCCAAATTCAAACGAAAGAAGGAAATGTTCTCATTATTCCGAATACACATTTAACACAACAGCAGGTAGAAAATTGGAGCCATAGCTCGTCCTTGTCTATGTTCACCATTCACGCCTTGGTAGAATATGGAAGCAATACGGTCTTAGCTACAGAATTATTAAAAACTGCCGCGCTTGGCCATCCAATTGTAAGTAGAGAAGAGCCTGTGATTGTTCGAATGTCGAATTTTTCTGAAAATGGCATCGAAATGGAGCTCGTTTTTTGGGCAGAAAATAGCTGGGACATAGGAAATTATAAGTCTGAAATCCGCTTCGAAATTGACCGTCTCTTTAGAGAACATAAGCTGCATTTTGCCTACCCAACGCGTACAATAATCAATAAAGCTTAGTCTAAACAGCGTTTATACAGGTGAATGGTGTTTTCGATTCCGTAATAAAGTGCATCTGATATTAACGCATGTCCAATTGAGACCTCGTCTAACCTTGGCATCTGTTGCTTAAAGTAACGCAAATTCTCAAGGCTTAAGTCGTGGCCTGCATTGATTTCTAGTCCACACTCCACCGCAAAAGCGCAGGCATCAATATAGGGTTTTATGCAGTCTGGTTTTGAAGCGTATTGCGCTGCATACGGACCTGTATAGAATTCAATTCGATCTGCGCCAAGTTTAGCTGCTAACTCAATTTGCTCGTGATTTGTTTCCATAAATAAGGAACATCGAATTCCCAAGCTTTTAATTTCATCGATCCATCGGATGAGCGCTGTTTCATTCGCTTTTATATCCCAACCCGCGTTAGAGGTTAGTACCGTTGGACCATCAGGTACTAGCGTTGCTTGTGCCGGCTTAGTTTTTTTGAGTAAATCAAAATATCGTGCATCAGGGTATCCCTCAATGTTAAATTCAGTAGTTATAACTTCAGCAATTTCTATGGTGTCTTTGTACGTGATGTGACGCTCGTCGGGCCGTGGATGTACCGTGATGCCATCTGCGCCAAAGGTCTGACAATC
>JAIXRD010000089.1 GCA_027485365.1 Cryomorphaceae bacterium
ATGCCCGAAGTCGGCATCTTTATCCATGTAATAATCCAAAAATAAAACCATATCATAGGTGTTATCCTTCCGAATCCTCCGAAATTGTCCGTCGCCATTATACGACAATAGTCCAAGTTGATTTAAACAATTAATTATTCGATATACCAGTCCTTTTAACAAGACCGTTTTATGAAATGGGATTGTTTTTTTTAATATCCTTGGTGCAACATGGTGGCTCTTCACCTCAAAGTCTGAGGAGACTTTCGAATTTTCATTAGGGTTATAAATGGTATAATCGTAATAAAAATTGTAGCCCTGAACGTTGGAGCGAACAAACGTAATGATGTTATGAAACGCCCAACCCGGCATATCCCCAACCATCAAGATATTCGGTTTTCTAGTCACTTTGCTGGTACTCCTTTAACTGTAACACCCGCAGGAACATCTTTCGTTACCACTGCGCCAGCGCCAATGATGGCTTGTTCGCCGATAGTTACACCTGGCAGGATCTGAGCTCCCATACCAATAAACACCTCGTTTCCAATCGTGCAGCGTCCGGCAATAGAAACACCAATACAGATTTCACAAAACGAACCTATTTTGGAATCGTGATGAATTCCTGAACGCGCATTTACCAAGGAACCTTCACCAATTGTAACATTAGGACCAATGTAGACACCTGACATAATATTTAATCCTTGACCTAATAAAGTATTTAAAGAACTCACTTGGGCAGACGATGAAATGACAGATGCTGGAGAGCGTTGACCACAAAACTGTTCGTATAATTTCCGTCTTAATGTTGGACCACCAACACCAAGCACGAATGCTTCCAAGGGTAATTCATCAAGTTGATGGTAAACCGGAAAACCGAACAATTCATTCACATGCACATTAATTTCATCATAAAACGCACTGATCGAGTGATTCGCAAGTTTTAGTTCATTTAATACTTCTAAGGCATGTCCTCCTGCACCTATAATTATCATGTGTTCTAACTTAAAAATTATTAATAATCGAGGTAATGCGTTTCACTTCATGTTCACTCAACCCATAAAATAAGGGTAAACATAAAATCCGGGAAGATACCGAAGATGCAATCTCGCAGCTACTTGGTGGGACATACGGTAAATTGGTGAGCGACGGATAAAAATATCTGCGCGGAAAAACCTCGATATCTTGTAAGGATTTTTGCATTTCCTTTAATTCAATTTCAGATTCAAACAACACGGGATAATATGCTGAATTCCAATTTGTTTCTTTTCTAATTTTAATCTGTTCTAACGATTCCAATTTCAAGAACTCATCATACCACGAAACCACTCGGCTACGACCTTCTAAAATCTCTGGCATATACGGAAAAACGGCCAAGCCCATGGCAGCCTGCAATTCACTCATCTTCCCGTTGATTCCGAGTCCATGAAACGCCAAGGGTCCGTCGTGACCAAAATTATGACTGTAATAAAGCTGATGAAACAAGGCTTGATCTTTGCAGAAAAGGGCTCCTCCTTCTCCGGTATGGAATAATTTCGTTGCATGAAAACTACAGGTAGTTACATCCCCGTATTCAAAAATACTTTTTCCCTTGTAGTTAACTCCGAACGCATGCGCACCGTCATAGATTACTTTTAGCTTGTGCTTGTTAGCAATTCGTTCAATTTCTTCTACGTTACAAGGATTCCCGAATACGTGAGTCGCTAGTATACAGGTGGTTTTTTCCGTAATCGCCTGTTCGATTTTTGTCTCATCAATGGTTAGATATTCCGGGTGAATATCCACAAATACGGGCGTGCAACCCTCCCAAACAATCGCGGACGTGGTGGCCACATAGGAGAAAGGTGTAGTAATTACTTCCCCACCCTGCGCCAAGCATTTAAGCGCAATCTGAATGGGAATGGTCCCATTGTTCATGAGAAGGATTTTGGCTTGTTCGAGCTGCAGATACCCCGTGAGTTTATCCTCTAATTCCAAAACCAATTCGCCCCGATTAGTCAACCAACCGTTGTTGTAGGCACGTTGCACTTGCGCAGTGTATTCCTCCAATGGAGGCAAAAACGATTTAGTAACGGGAATCATTTTAATTTAAAATAGTTTTTATGAAGTTAAGTCTTGGGTCAATTTGATTTTCTCTACTGTATAATTGTTTAAGTTTTATTTGTCCATTTTTTGCAATTAATTTCATACGATCGGTGTCCTTGAATAATTCTTTAAGAACCTGGTGAGTATCAAATACATCGGTGGAAATTTTAATAAAATCTTCTCCTTCAACTAAACCAATTTCCTTAGCCTGATTTAACGGATCCGTTAGTACCAATATATTATTATGTAACCCAGCAGTTACTGATGATGCCAATGGGAATCCGTCAAAAGAACCTTCGGACAAGGCATTAATTCTATTGGGTGAAATACAAATTTGAGTCCTTGAAAGTACAGTATGAAAATCTCCTTCATTTAATTGACCGTGAAAAATAAAAAACTCTTTCAACTCATTATAATTCAAATCACGGTCAGAAAAACCACCGACAATATGAAATTTTATATCTTGGAATTCTTTGATTAATTGTTTTGCAATCATTTGAAATAAATCAAATCCTTTATCAAACCCTTGCGCCATATACTTATTCCCCATAAATAAAACCTCAAAAGAATTGTGATTAAACTTAAGTTTATTGTCATCTTTATTTAAGTAGTTTTCAATCTTCAAAGGAACCCCTGAAATCAATTCGATTTTACTTGAGTCAACAATATTATTTTCCAACAAATACGTCATCACGTAAGGTTGATTAACAATAACACCTCTAAAATATAGGCTACTACAAATTAGTTTCAACTTATTATCGATACCTTGATTCCCTAGGACAAACCCTCCTCCTGGGTATAAGGTAAAAGCAAAAGGCATTTTATGTTTCTCAAAATGACTAAAGTATCGAATTATATTATGGTAAAATAAAGTATAAACAAGCCCAACATTCGCATTTTGAAAAAGCCTTAATTTCCTGCATTTTGATGCTAGACATGGGTAATCATTCGATAATTCATTTAAATTCTTTTCATAGGTTTTTCCTTTATCGTAGTAATAATAAACTGATAAATCGGATGATACAACTGAATTGGGGATAGCTTTAACCAATTCATCAAATTCATAACTTCTCCAAGGAGACAATGTTGAAGGAAGAAAATCATCAATAATTAAGAGGTCAATCTTTTTGTTTTTTTTGAAAAACTGAAAATTATTTCCGATATAACTTTTAATTTTTTTAACTATCATTCAACCATTTATTTTACAAGTTAATTATGTTAAATTCAATATTTGGTCGCACTAATCCGGGCCATTTATCGTGCCAATTGGTAAGTACTCTCTCTTCTTCCACTTCAAAAGTTATAACCTCTTCAAAAAAGTACAAAGGTTTAGCTGTGTTTTTTACCACCATAAATGAAATATAAAAAAATCCAGTATTTAACAACTCCTTCGGAATAACGCATCGCGCATG
>JAIXRD010000200.1 GCA_027485365.1 Cryomorphaceae bacterium
ATGGGATTCATTGGTAAATTTCTCGTGCGTAAACTGCTAGCAGAGCGCGACTACGAACTTACTATTGTAGACAATTTGTCATCTAGCAAGGTGGATGAGAGTATTGCTTCAAATCCACGTGTCACGTTCGCAAATGAAAGCTTCGAAAATTGGACGCCACCGGTCGGCGTGAAATACGACCAAATCTACCACCTTACTAGCCCAGTCGGGCCACTCGGCGTACTTAAATATAAGGGTCGAATTGCCGAAATGATCCTAAAACAACTGTACCATGCGGTAGAGTTTGCCATGAAGATGGATTCCAAGTTGTTGGAAATATCGACCTCCGAGGTATATGGTCAACATCCAGACAATGAGGAGGAGGGGCAGCGCGAGGACATCGACAAGATTGTTCCGGCCAACTTGACGGTACGCCTCGAATATGGGGTCGCTAAGTTACTGTGTGAAATCGTTCTAAAGAACCTTAGTCGAGACAACAAACTGAACTATATCTGTATTCGCCCATTTAACATCGTCGGGCCGAAGCAGAATGGTGACCTAGGATTTATCATTCCTCGATTCCTTAAACAGGCATCTGCTGGTGAGCCGCTTACTGTGTACGGCGATGGATCGCAAAAGCGCACCTTCACTCACGTTCAAGATTTTGTTGATGCAATCTTCCTCACCATGGAAAGCAATCGCTCAGGCGAAACCTACAACGTTGGCAACCCCGGAAACGTGTCCACCATCCTCAATCTGGCCGAGAAAATCAAGTTGGTAACGAAAACCGCGTCGCCCATTAGTTTCGTGGATCCAACCACTATGTACAAAGATTTTGCCGAAGCCTGGAACAAGATTCCTAACATAGACAAGATTACAGAGCATACTGGCTGGCAGCCTAAGTACTCACTTGATTTTATCGTCAATGAAGTTGCCGAGATGGGTGATGCCTACCTCATCAAATGATATTGGGTTATGGCAGTTATACGACAGCTCATACCGTAGGACTTCTTTATGACACTAGTACGCTTTGTTACCAACAATGACCTCGAGCAGTTGAGGCGGGATGCGACGATTGCATCGCGAAAGCGTCTGCACTTAAACGTGCACCGAAGTTACGAGGAAAATCCGCAGATTCTCTACAACTGTCTAACGCGCGGAAGCTACATGCGACCCCATCGTCACATGCTGGACCGTCGCCAAGAATTTTTTGTCTGCCTAAGCGGAGAAGTGTTGCTCGTTTTATTCTCCGATACTGGCGAAGTTGAATCTATCCTCTCGATGGCTACGGAGGGACAGTCGAAAGTTAGCTCGGTGATAGTCGACCCTTTGAATTGGCATACCTTAATCTGTCTTTCCAAGCGGGCCATGCTGCTAGAAGTTAAGCCTGGACCCTTCCGGCCCAACATTGCAAAAGAATACGCACCTTGGTCTCCTGAGGAAGGAGACCCAAGTGGGCTATTATTCCTAGAGCAGGCAATCACTCATCATCACACCGCGGTAGACGGCACTATCGCTGGAGGCTCATAGTCGGTCTGATAACCCAAATTAAACAAATTTTTCATTCTCATAATAGGATTGCTATTCCATACGACAATGGGGTGCTGGATTTATAAATTCACAACCCTTAATGAGCTTAATATATTGATATTTTGAGATGACGATTCTAATTACTGGGGCAAGCGGCTTTGTTGGTGGTAGGGTACTGGCCACTGCTCTTCAGCACCAAATGAAGGTGCGGCCAGTATTTCGAACTGCAGCATCGGCAAAGATATTTTCTTGTGGAAAATACGATTCAATTACGGTGCCAACGCTTGCAGCTGATACCGACTGGAGTGCTGCAGTCGCAAACATTGATGTGGTCATTCATTGCGCTGCACGTGTTCACGTTATGCGCGATGAAGAAGTGGATTCGTTGATGGCTTTTCGTGCGGTCAATGTCACTGGAACTCTAAATTTGGCATTTCAAGCTGCCAGCGCTGGAGTTAAGAGGTTTATATTTGTTAGTTCAGTAAAGGTGAATGGTGAGAGTACGCAATTAGGGCTTGCATACACTCCCAACGATATGCCGGCACCAAAGGATGCCTATGGTGTTTCTAAGGCTGAGGCCGAAGCTGGTTTACGACTTCTGTCGCAGGAGACCGGTATGGAAGTCGTAATAATTCGCCCCCCATTGGTTTACGGACCTGGTGTAAAAGGTAATTTTTCTAGTCTGCTCAGTTGGGTGAAGCGCGGCCTACCGCTTCCTCTCGGTACGGTAACAACTAATCGTCGGAGTTTGGTGGGCCTGGATAACCTAGTGAGCTTGATATTGACCTGTATCGATCATCCCAAAGCGGCCAATCAAACCTTCTTGGTTAGTGATGGTGAAGACCTATCCACCGCTGACCTTTTGCGACGAATCGGAGTAGCTTTGAATCTGCCAGTTCATTTACTTCCGGTTCCAGTCTGCATTCTCAAAAACATACTAAGATTATTGGGTAAACGGGTAATCGCAGAACGCCTACTTGGCTCCTTGCGGGTAGACATCAGCAAGACCTATGCTTTGCTGAATTGGAAGCCCTCAGTGTCAGTGGATGAGGGGCTGCGCAGAGCGACCCAAGAAAGGTTGTGATGTATCGCTTATTAGATTTGGTATTTTCTATATCGGGACTGGTGCTTGGAGCCCCATTATTGGTCGTCATCTATGCAGTAGGTCTATTTGATACGGGGTTACCACTTTTTCGACAGGAGCGGGTTGGTCGAAATCAAAGGCCGTTTACATTGGTAAAGTTCCGCACAATGCAGCCGGATACGTCATCCGTAGCTTCTCATTTGGCAGATGCATCGGCCATTACCCGCTTAGGGGGGTTTTTGCGTCGATCTAAACTTGATGAATTACCACAGCTCTGGAATGTGCTCAAGGGGGAAATGAGTTTGGTTGGTCCACGACCCTGTTTGTTTAATCAAACCGAGCTGATTTACGAACGTCACATTCGTAATGTCTTTGATGTCCGTCCTGGTATCACTGGACTCGCACAGATCAGTAACATCGATATGTCAACGCCAAAACTGTTGGCAGAAACTGATGCACAGATGCTTCAAGGCTTGACACTGACATTGTATTTTAAATACATACTAATGACAGTGGGTGGTAATGGTGCAGGTGATAGAGTTAAAGCAAAATGACAGGCTCAGGACTCAGTGGG
>JAIXRD010000350.1 GCA_027485365.1 Cryomorphaceae bacterium
AATATAGGACTCCATAGGAGTTCCAGGTAATTAGTTTTAATGCGCGTAATTTTGATTACGACCACCACCTTGATGCAGAATGTACGACTCCGAAGGAGTCGATTTATTTCGGTTTCCAATAGGTGAAATATAGGACTCCTTCGGAGTTCCAGATATTACACAAAGAATAGAACTCGAAAAGAGACGACTCCTGCGGAGTCGAACCAAATCACACTGGTGTATTTGTAAATTGGGATCCTTTTGTTAAGAATCAGGACTCCTTCGGAGTCGTACAAATCATAAGAAATTATTAATATCCAATTCCAACCATTCTAAGGTTGAATTACAGAAAATATCTTCGATCTGGGTTTTCGATAGGTCGCTTTCTTCAATGAATTTACCAATCTCTAAATCACCAAGTGGAAATGGATAATCCGAACCAAGGCACACCCGTTTTGATCCTTGCATATTCAAAATATATTTCAAAGCATCGATGTCATGCGTAATGCTATCAACCCAAAATTTACCTACATATTCCCTCGGATTCACTTGATTGTCTATTGCGACCAAATCTGGTCTGCAATTGAATCCATGTTCAATGCGCCCGAGTGTTGGTAAAAACGATCCGCCGGCGTGGGAAAAACATACCCGTAACTTCGGTAAGCGCTCAAGTACCCCGCCAAATATCATGGAGCATGCCGCTCTAGAAGTTTCCGCGGGCATCCCAACCAACCAAGGAAGCCAATATTTTTTCATGCTATCAAATCCCATCATCTGCCATGGATGAATCATGACGGCTAGACCAAGCCGACTACACGCTTCAAAAATTGGGAAAAATTCGTCTTCACTCAGATTCTTATCGTTGATGTTAGATCCGATTTGAATACCAACCAACCCAATGGTTTTAATACGTTCTAACTCTTTAATGGCCTCATCGGTATCTTGCATGGGGATGGTTCCTAAGCCAATGTAATGTTTGGGATATTGTTGAACCAATTCAGCAATATGGTCATTTAAAAAGCGTGATAACTCTGCACAATCCTTTGGGTTAGCCCAGTACGAGAACATAACCGGAATAGTACAAACCACCTGCACTTGTGTGTTAAATTGTTCGTACTCTTTAATCCGTAACGATTCATCCCAACAATTTTCTACAATCCTACGAAAGAAATTCCCGCCCTGCATCATGTTTGCTGAGCCATCAGCATTAGATTCAAGGTGAATGAATTTCCCATATCCGAATTTCTCTGTCCAATTGGGCATCGTTTTCGGGAGAATATGCGTGTGCATGTCTATTTTCAACATGGTGCGAAGTTACTAATTTTCACCAATCTAGGCGCATGATGTAGTCGTCCATAACGAAGCCATTTCCAATATCGAAGACCGCCTCTTCGTCGATATACATTCCTTTTTTATGGTAAAATTGACGGGCTGGATTAATCTTGTTCACTTGGAGGATGAGGTGCTTGCAATGTTGATTCTTACTGGCTGCGACGACGGCATTAAATAAGGCGCCGCCAACGCCCGAATGATGTATTTCAGGTAATACGTAAAGTTTATGTAGTTTACTGAAATCTAAGTAGGAAAAGTGCACCTGATACCCCGCATATCCAACAGGTTTTCCATCGCGCTCTGCGATTAAAAAAACATGACCATCACTTAGGTTTTTTTCGAGTGCTTCCTGTGAATACATGGTATTTAGCATGTATTTAATTTGTTCCTGTGTGATAATTTCTTTATACGCAATTGGCCAAATTTGAGCGGAAAGCTCCGTTACGAGATGTAATTCTGAACGACCAATGGTGCGAATCGTGAGAGACATTAATTAGCTTTTATGAAAGATGCTGATTGCATTTGTCCATTAATGGTCAGTTGCAAGGTATATTGACCAGGTTTTAGATGCTTAACTGACAAAAATTCATCTTGAATGGGAAGCACAATACACTTGCCTTGCGCATCAACCACCGTACATTCTTTGGGTAATTCATCCACTAAGGTAAAATGTAATCGCTCAATAACAGGATTCGGATACACATTCCAAGCATTTTCTAAGCTGTTCTCTGGGACTTCAACTAAGGCCAAGGCCTCTTTAACGGCAGCATACGCATTTAATTTCCCCATACCCCACAAGGGACTGCCTAAGGCAGGAATAACTCCAGTGAAATTATCTGTACGAGCCGTTTCTTTTATGAGTTGTTTAACTTGAGCCGCAGAAAGCCACGGATTAGCTTCAAGAATTAAGGCACAAACCCCAGCAACCACAGGACCAGACATGGAAGTTCCTGAAAACTTTGCATAATCATAGGTTTTATTGTTGAAACTAACGGAGGCAATCGTTGTATATGCTGCATCTGTATAGGAGGAAATAGCACTGCAAATCGATACGCCAGGCGCTGCAATGTCGGGTTTCATAACCCCGTCATAGCGTGGACCATGACTTGAAAAACTGGCTAATCCACCGCCAACATTCGCTCCACCTGGGGTTAGATACGACGGAGCATAGGCAGCAACACTAATCACATCATCTGAACATGAAGGTTCGGAAATACCGTGGTCTGCATCTCCCGGTGTTGTTCCCGTTCCGGAATAGGAGAATGGCATGCCCCAGTTTCCAACATCGGTGGTTAATTCGGTGACATTCCAATAATTTACAGTTCCGTCAATCGCGGTAGATTTTAGTAGGATTTTTAGGGCGGTATTCGTGCATTTTACACGCAAACGCATTTGAGGTTTTTGATTTAATGGATGGGCTGAATCTGCTGCAACGTTGTAAAAAATCGTATCTGTTCCCGTCACTAAGAAGGTGTCAATATAATTGTTAGTGTTATTGGTACTATAGAACGGAGATTCAACAAGGGTTGTATTGCTTGCGTTCTTCACAACAATTCCATTCGAGAAGGAATGTCCTACCTCACCCCAGGCATGGATGCTTTGACCCCACATGTTTGCATTGGCAGCATAGGAATAAAAATCAACTTTTGAATTCAGTTGATCGTTATTAAAGGTTTTTTTAAGGTGAAAATTTACGTTCCCGTTATTTCCAGCGGAATTAACAAACACAACGCCAAGGTCAGAGTAGGCGGTAATCGCTTGACTAAGCAATGAATTACCGTCTAAGGTACCAAAATGATATAAGCCCCAACTCATATTAATTACCAGTCGTTTTCCGGCAGCTTGGGATTTTTGATACATCCATTCCCACGCATCCAACACGGCTCCTTCATCTACTAAAAATGTAACGAACAGAAAATTTGCATCATAGGCAACGCCTCGAAAAGCCGTGCCTGCTCCACAACCGCCTGCAATAGAGGCGACATGCGTTCCATGTGTACTGTAACTGTAAATATTTGCGGTATCACTTCCTGCGGCTAAGAGCGAACTGGCTCCAACATGTTCGGTTCCATAATTAAATCCTTGCGGATGAGGTCCACTGGTTTTAAACTGATCCCATGCTGCAATGATGCGGGTTTGGCTTAAGGTACTGTCGTAAAAAGCAGGGTGGGTGTAATCGAAGCCCCAATCTGTTACCCCGATGTATACATTTTTACCTTTGAACCCTTGAGGTAATCCAATGCCTTGCTGCACACTATCTGCTCGAACGTCATGCACCGCTTTGTCTAATTGATGGTTGACTTTTCCAGCTAATTCAAGATAATCTACACCTTGTAAGGAGGATACGTATTCGCTGGCTTCAATCGGAACTTTGATACTTACTATATTTCGGATGGGAGTCCCGACAATATAGTTCGATTTCGTAAGGCTTAGCTTGTCAAATTCAGTATTAATCTTAGCTAAAAATGAGACGTAAAAACGATTGTTAATTAAGTTGATGGGATAAGACGATAGGGTAGTGCTATCCAGTATTCCGTCTTTGAAGTCATTTGAAATGATGCCTATTTCGTTTTTATCAGCAAGGGACATTCTGTTTTGTCCGTGAATCGGAAATAAACAAAACAAAAGCAACGATACGACACACCAAATTCTCAACATCTCTCAAAAATAAGGATTTGATTTGAATCCAAGCCGTTAAATGCCATGGATTTTGTATTGATTATTAACGAGAGCGTGTTGAATTAACGCGTTTCGAATAAGGTTTCTTTGGTTTTTCTCACCTTTTTTAATGCGATATAGGGATCCTCTGCGTGTCGATATCCAATAGGACAAAGCAAGGACGCACTTAATCCATCCTTGGACAAATCTAACAGCTTATCGAGGGCTTCCCGGTCGAATCCTTCCATGGGCGTGGCATCTATTTTTAAGAGGGCACAACTCAATAAAAGCTGTCCGAGTGCAATATACGTTTGTTTACCAGTCCATTGTGTGACGTGGTCTGCATTCATGTTTTCAATCGAAGATTTTACATGCGTGCCAAATCCTTGTAGTTTTTCTAGGGGTAAATTTCTGGTATGAGCCATTAATTCAACGTGTTGATCCACAGCTGCTGGTGTAATCGCTGTGTAATGACAAAAAACCAACAAATGTGAAGCATCCACCACTTGCGCCTGATTCCAAGCTATTGGTTTGATTTGTTCCCTCAGTTCCTTTGATTCTATAAGCAATACTTTGATTGGTTGTAGGCCATAGGAAGAAGGGGTAAGTTGAATGGAATAGAGAATGGTGTCTAGGTCTGCAGTGGATATGTGTTTTTCAGCATCAAACTTCTTACAGGCATAGCGCCATTCGAGTGCTTCTATTAATTGCTTATTCATCATGATAATTAAAATTGCATGGGTACTTCAATGAGCAGCAAACGACCTTGTTCGCTTGCTTGAATTTCTACGCTGTTGGTTTCCCACACCCCAAGGGCATCGCGAGATCCAAGGGTTTGCTTAGCGATTACCTTTTCTCCTTCGATGTTCATTAAGTAAACTCCATTTCCTGGATGCTTAAGCGAATAGGTTTGCGTGGTGTTGGGCGACATGTCAATCATATGTATCCATGCGCTTTGGTGTATCCACAGGCCTTCATCATCTGGGTTCGGAGAAACGAGCTGTAGGAAGGCATCTTTCATGTCCGAGTTATTATATCCCAATTGCTGATATCTGGGAGTTACTTCCTGTTGGTTTGGAAAGATCCAAAGTTGAAACAAGTTGATTTCTTCGGTTTGACTTGCATTAAATTCACTGTGGTAAATTCCGGTGCCAGCGCTCATTACCTGTACTTCTCCGGCATGTACCACTTCTGAAAAGCCCATGCTGTCTTCATGTTTTAATGAACCCTTTAAGGGAATTGTTATAATTTCCATGTTGTCGTGGGGGTGCTTCCCAAATCCCATTCCTGGAGCTACGATGTCGTCGTTAAGTACACGCAACGCGCCGAAGTGCATGCGGTATCGATTAAACCAAGAGGCGAAACTGAATGAATGCTTAGCTTTTAGCCATCCGTGATCAGCAAACCCTCGCGTAGAGGCGGCGTGAAATTCTTGTTGCATAGTGCTATTTTGAACACAAAAGTACCAAGATTGTTCGTTTTCCTTCGATTGCTCGCTTTTCAATAACGTATGTTAATATCATTTGAGTTGAGCATTGCTAGGTAACGGATTTTTCTACGAACTTCGTTACTATGGTATTAAGTAGATTTTGGCTCATTATTTTTATCTCCTCCCTGGTTTTTATCTTGGTTGGAGTTTCTTTCAATCAGCAGTATAGCATTGATTCAGTGATCAATGGAATAAAAGATGATCCTGTATTAATTGATGAAAAGTACTTGTTTCAATTACCGAATTCGCTAAAGGATACGTTAAAAAGTAGTCCTGAAGGAACCGTCGTTTTCAATGTAAATGAGTTAGATGCCGACACTACCTATGTGAATTCAGAGGGTCAGGTACGAATTTACAGCGGCGTCCAAAAAACAGATGGATTGCTTCCAACGGCGAAGTCAACCATTTTGGATATCATTCTACCCTTGCTTGCCTATTTAGCATTTTTTGCTGGCTTAATGCAGTTACTTATTGACTCAGGAGCTGCGGAAGGCTTGGCTAAATGGTTGAGTCCCTTCTTTGTTAAGGTATTCCCGTCGGTACCTAAGAACCATCCGAGTATTTCGTATATGACCTTGAATTTCGCGGCTAATTTTCTTGGACTCGATTCTGCGGCCACACCCTTTGGGCTTAAAGCGATGGAAAGTTTACAGGAAATCAACCCAGATAAAGACAGGGCGAGTGATGCACAGATAATGTTTCTTTGCTTGCATGCAGCAGGCTTAACCCTGATTCCAACGTCGATCATTGGATACCGAGCTGCAGAGCATGCTACGAACCCTGCGGACGTCATGTTGCCGTGTATTATTACCTCATTTATAGGAACCATAGCGGCCTTAATAATTGTTGGAATTCGTCAACGGGTAAATTTATTGAGTGGATTACTAATTACGGTTGTCTTTAGTATCATTGCGGCGATGTTGGGTCTACTTTTTTACATTGGTTCCCTGGATTTAATGGCAAAAAACCATTTTACGTCAAACTTTTCGGGGGTATTGTTAATTGGCATTATCCTCTTAACCTTGGGGTTTGCGTTTTGGAAGGAGAAACGTTTTGCAGCGAATAATACAACAGTGTTTGATTCCTTTGTAACAGGTGCCAAAAATGGGATGAATACGGCGGTGACGATTTTTCCATATGTGTTAGGAATGTTGGTGGCCATTTCAGTGTTCAGGAATAGTGGGATGTTTGAATTGCTTAGCCAAGGCATTACATGGGTTTTCTCGCAAGTTGGCTTATCCAAAGAAATTACCGATTCGCTTCCGGTGGCGATGTTGCGTCCGTTTAGTAGTGGCGGTTCACGTGGGTTCATGTTGGATGCCATGCGTGTTTATGGACCGGATTCTTTTACGGGACGTTTAAGTTGTATTTTCCAATGCAGCGCGGAAACTACCTTTTATGTTGTGGCTGTTTATTTTGGTGCCATTAAGGTAAAGAATACCAGGTATACCCTGTCTACCATGTTGTTAGTGGATTTAGTGTGTGTATTCGCCGCGATTTTGGTGGCCAGTTGGTTCTTTTAGTTATGTGGAATTGGTTTAAGAAAAATAAGGAGAAGGACAAGGAGATTGTACCTGAGATGAAAGCAGTCCCACTAAAGCCGATAAACTTTCCGGCATCAATTATATTGTTGTGGATAAAAGCAATTGACGGCGATAAAGTGGTTCAGTTGTGGTTGCGTGAAAATGGATATGAATCCTTATTTCACGCTACGAATGCGATATACCTCATTCAAGATTCTCGGGATTGGTTAATGGAAAATGGCTATGCGCACTTGATGGCCATGATAAATGCGGCAGAAGGATTGGTACAAGCACAACAGTGGTTGATGGCACACAAGATGGAATTATTGTTTCATATTGGCCGTGCGGTGGACCATGAGAACGACAGTTGGGAATGGCTCGGTAAAAACGCTACGCCGGATCTATTCATGTTGGCCAAATCGATACAATTCATCAAGGACAAAATCGAAGAGAACCACAGGGACATTCATTCGTTTGGTAAGGATTTATAACCCATAAAAAAAGCCCGCCGAAGCGAGCCTTCCTGGAATTTACTTAAAATCAATCGTTATTCCATTTCAAATACCCTAACAATTTCACCATCTTCAAATACTGCAAGCATAAAGGTGTTTTTTCTTGGTGTAATGATTTTACCATTTAAATCAATAAAATACATTGGTTTCTTGTCGTTTAATTGCAACAAGTTATTTATTCCCGTATGATTAATTGTTAAGTTGATCGTTATAATACTATCGCAACCATTAGCATTTGTTA
>JAIXRD010000052.1 GCA_027485365.1 Cryomorphaceae bacterium
GCATCTTTCAAGGCTTGCACCCCTTGTAAACTACTTCCGCCCGTTGAAATTAAATCTTCAACGACAATTACAGTTTGTCCCGCTTCGTATGTTCCCTCAATTAAATTACCCAATCCATGGTCTTTAACATTACTTCTAACGTAAATAAAAGGTAATCCCAATTCTTGGGCCACTAAAACACCCTGTGGGATTCCACCCGTAGCTATACCAGCAATAACATCCGGTTTGCCAAATTCTTTTTCAATTAACTCTGAAAATCGTTGGCGAATATAGGTTCTGACCGTAGGGAATGACAAGGTTTTTCTGTTGTCACAATAAATCGGAGATTTCCAACCCGAAGCCCAAGTAAATGGTTGTTGAGGTTGAAGTTTAACCGCTTTAATTCGTAATAATTCTCCCGCAATGCGCAACGCGCTATCTTTGTCATAAACCATGGCACAAAATTATATTGTTTTTACTGAAAAAAAGACCTTGCATGTTGGTAGTTATGAACATCAATCATGTGAAATAGTTACGGAGGCGGTTGGTTTTCCTTCCAAAGAATGGTGGAATCACATTCACGATCATACGAATACGGCGTTGTTTTTCAACATGGACTTCAATTCGTTTAAAGCTAAGTTTAAATTAATTCGTGCTGCAGGAGGAATTGTGCGCAGTAATAACTCACTTTTAATGATTTATCGAAATGCCATGTGGGATTTACCTAAAGGTTGGATTGAGGCAGATGAATTTCCCTTACAAGCAGCCCTGAGAGAAGTCATAGAAGAATGCGGGCAGATGGAATTGGTAGCAGATTCGATTACCCCCATCACGACGTATCACTTATATCCGCTTAAAGGACAAATTGTGCTTAAAGAAACACACTGGTTTCTTATGACAGCGGCACCTCCAATTTCCTTAGTTCCGCAACGGAAAGAAGGTATTACAGAGGCGGCATTTAAAGCGTATCATGAAGTAGATGAATTAATGCAATATGCCTATCCTATGATTCGGTGGATATGGGATGAAATTTCAGAATAAAAAAACAATTACCTAATTAGCTTCGAATCTCCTATATTTGTTAAAATATCGTATATGAAATTGTTTGCTTTTTTCTTCATGTTACTTTTGTTTAGCGGGGCTTATAGCCAATCTCCTTCTAAAAAAATACTAGTATTTGACCCTGTAGAAATACAGCGAAATGATATTCCATACGATTCAAAAGAGGTTTTCGAATTCAATTTTACAAATAAAACAGGGCAAGCTGTTACGGTTACTAACGTTCAAACCAGTTGTGGATGTACAACGGCTGAAAAACCAGAAAATCCAATAAAGAAGAACAAACGAGGTAAGATTACTGTTTCGTATGACACAAAACGAGTTGGTGAATTCGTTAAAACCATTACCGTTACTTCCGATAAAGCTCCTCCGGTTGTTTTGACCATTCGAGGAAATGTCCTCCCTCAGAAACAATAGCAGGGAAGCATTCGCGCGTTGTTTCTCTTGGAATGATTATCTTCGCGCCAAAGTTAATACATGGAAATTCCAAAAACATTTGTTCCTGGTGAAGTAGAAAATAAGTGGTACTCCTATTGGTTATCAAAAAACTACTTTCATTCAACGCCTGATGATCGAGAGGCCTATACCGTTGTAATTCCTCCACCCAATGTAACGGGTGTCCTGCACATGGGACATATGTTAAACAATACAATTCAAGATGTACTGGTTCGAAGAGCACGTATGTTAGGCAAGAATGCTTGTTGGGTGCCTGGAACCGATCATGCTTCAATTGCAACTGAAGCCAAGGTAGTACAGAAGCTCAAATTAGAAGGCATCAACAAAACAGACTTGACTCGTGAGGAATTTTTGAGGCATGCATTTGAGTGGAAAGATAAGCATGGAGGAATCATACTTGATCAATTAAAAAAACTAGGTGCATCTTGTGATTGGGAGCGAACCCATTTCACTATGGACACCGAGTATTCAAAATCAGTGATTGCTGTTTTTATTGATTTATATGAAAAAGGAAAGATATACCGTGGCGTTCGCATGGTGAATTGGGATCCCGAGGCCCTTACGGCGGTTTCTGATGAAGAGGTACTATACAAAGAGGTGAACTCTAGGTTATACCATGTTCGTTATAAAATTGAAGGGTCAGAAGACGATTGGTTAACGATTGCGACGACCAGGCCAGAGACAATTCTTGGAGATACCGCAGTATGCGTTCACCCGGATGATTTGCGATATGCACATGCCGTTGGAAAATCTGTTATAGTTCCTATTTCTTGCCGAACAGTTCCTGTGATTGCCGATGAATATGTCGACCCAACCTTTGGTACAGGATGCCTAAAAATTACGCCCGCACATGATATCAACGATTATGAACTTGGAAAGAAATTTAACCTTCCCTCCATTGATTTGTTTAATGAGAATGGAACCTTAAATGCGCATGGCCTTCATTATGAAGGGGTAGATCGATTTGAGTGCAGAAAACGAATTGCAACTGAACTTCAAGAAAAAGGATACCTCGTAAAAACGGAAGATTAC
>JAIXRD010000091.1 GCA_027485365.1 Cryomorphaceae bacterium
CGGCCCACCCGCAGGACCTGCGGGTCCTGTTAGCCCAATTGGTCCGGCAGGACCAACAGGTCCTTGCGGGCCGGTTAATCCAATCGGACCCTGAGGGCCGGTTGCGCCGGCCGGACCCTGTGGGCCGGTAGCCCCAGTCGCACCTGCTGTGCCGGCCAAACCTTGTGGGCCGGCTGCGCCTTGCGGGCCGGTAATGTTGGTTATTAATACCCACGTCGTGCTGTTGGTTTTATTGTACACATTTCCAGTGGCGGTATCAAGGTAATAATCACCTACCAGTCCGAGGTTACTTGCAGGTATCCCTGCGCCATATTTCCATTGATTTACTAAATTACCTGATGTTTTTGCATACAATGCATAAGGAACGCTCATCATTTGTTGCGTGCCATAGGACATGTATATCGCAGGGTTTGGTAAACCCGAAAAGGCTACTCCTAAATCCAAAAAGAAAGGGCCATTTGCCCATGGGATGTTGGCGAAATTACCCGATAACAAGGTACCATTTCCAATGATAAAATTCACCAAACCAAATTGGTCCGTAATTACATTTTGTCGTTCGGAATAAACTATCGTTCCGGTAGTTGTGGTTTGACGGATATTCACTCGAATAGCAACCGCAGTATTTGAGGCCAACGCACCCGTGCTGGTTCGTATTACCGCTTGGTAATTAATGCCGTTAGGAGCTTGGGCATACGAAAGCGTTTGAAACAAGCTTACTGCTAATAAAAGTAGAATGGTTAGGTTCTTTTTCATGCTTAGGATTTAATCAGTTTTACTTGGTGAATGAATTCCCCCGTGATTTGATAAATGTTTAGAAAATAAGTGCCAGGCGCTAGACCTGTCGAATAATCTGCTTTGTGGCGTGCGCCTTGCATGATTTCGTCATATACTAATTTGCCGTTGGCGTCAATGAGTTGCAGTTTCAATTCCTGGTCTGCATATTCTTGAGGTGCCTCAATGATGGAATACGCATCAAAGGGGTTGGGATAAATCTTAAACACGGGTTGTGTTGGCATTTGTACTACTACGCCAGGCCCAACAGGCGTCAAGGTAGTGGGTTGTTGGAAGCCGTTACACATTCGGATTGCGGAATACCCCAAGGGCGTATTCACATAAATGAAAGGTTCCCCCAAGGTATACGACATAGAATAGTTAGGTTGTCCGAAAATATACGGAGGTAATTTCGTTGCCAAACGCCCAGCCGATGCAATAACGCGTCGTCTATCAATTTGGGCGTTTACACCCATCAGAAAAATCCAACTCAATAAGAATATTGTACACTTCATGTTATATAATTTCATAGCAAATTTAGCGAAATTTGACAACAATAAATAAAGAACATGCCACAATCTCCAAAAGAAAACGATTACGTCCACCCAAATACCAATACCTAACGAAATGTCTTCGTATATACCTCAATATCTAGGGTTTATACCTGTGAATTTTATGATACACATCTTGTATTTGAGTGCTTTAAATGTGTAAATAATTCGTCAAAAAAAAAAAAAAAAAATCAAGCGATTTAGAATTAAGCGATTAAATAAATAACTAAATAACTGGGTGCGGGTTTAAACCCGCACCCAGTTATTTTACCCAGTTATTTTACCCAGTTATTGCACCCAGTTTTTACCACACTAAAAATTCCCGCGAAGCGTAACAATGAAGTTTCGACCAGGCGCAGAAATGTTTGAAGCGAAATTTCGGTAATTCTGGTCCAATATATTTTCACAAGCTACCTGAAGCGACAACTGACGAGAGAAATTATAATTCACTCGCGCATTTACTGTAGCCCAAGAAGGCATACCGTAAGGTGTGGCGTATGCAAAATTATCTTCACCTGCCATATTGTAATCTGCTAAGCGTTTCCAACCGGAATAATTTATGAATAACTCCATTCGCAACTTACCCAAGGTATATACCATCGCCACTTTGCCAAAAACCGGTGGAATATGATCTAAGGGAATGCTATCGCTTACATTTCTACCTTTCGTATAGTTCACTGTAGCGATCATACTCAGGTGATCGTTTAGCTTGCCCGACAACATCGCCTCAAATCCATAAACATAGGCCCTACCCGCGTTGGTGGTTGTCATGACCTGACTGAGTTGCCCATCATAAACTACTGAATCTGCTCCATTAAACGTTCCGGAACCCACGGTAAGCGCATTAGTAAGTAAGGTATAATATCCGGTCGCTTGAATACTTAATCCCTCGGAAAGCACTCGACTAATCCCTACCTCTCCATTATAAGCATATTCTGCCTTCAAGTTTGGATTAGGTACCACAACCGAGCCTTGCACACTTTCAAACACTTTCGATAAATCGTCCACGTTCGGTGCACGAAACGCAGTTGAACCATTCAAGGACATTCTCCAGAGCTTATTCGGCATATAAATCAATCCAAGATTCCCATTTAAGGCCATGTGCTTTTGAGTAATATCATCAAAAGGGAACGGGAAAAACGTTTTATCCGTGAAGGCAGCATTCAAACTTACGTAAGAAGCCCTCAGTCCATCATTCAGGATTAATTTATCATTGATTTCCCAGGTATGTGTTGCATAAGCAGCCGCTGACATCATGGTGGATCCTCCGTCCGGATAGCGCGTATCCAAGGATGCAGTAGTATCAGCAACGATATTTTCTTGATAAGCCGTTGAATTCACCTTGTTATACCATGCATCTACTCCATAGCGAATTTCATGAGCGCCATTTTTCTTGGAAAAATCAGCATTTAAGGTCACGATATCCAGATTCTCTATGCGGTGATTCAAGAAATTCTTTTTAAACCGGCGATCCATACGACTCTCTTCGATGGATTGATACCCGAGCGTTATACGCGCTGCATCATACATATTCGTTGCATTACTCAATTCCAAGGTATAAGCACCCATCAATCGAAATTGAGGTCCATAATACCATTCGGCGTATTTTGGTTTCCCATTACTGGTTTGCGTTAAGCGGTCGTAGCGGTCAATATTACTGGAATTTGATAGTTGTAGATTCAATTTATGCAGAACCCCTTCCTTTTGTTTAAAGGTGAATTTCTGCAACACGTCATGTTGCGAATAGCCTGACCCCACTTGCAAATTACTATCCAAATTCACAATGATTGAATCCACCCCATGAATGTGTGTTACATACCATGGCCGCGCACCAAAACTTCCAACGAAATCATTTCTTCGAGCGCCTTGTCGCAAATCACCAAAGTTGGAATAAGTAAACGAGGTTAATGAACCCAAACGTTTTGTCCCCATAGAAACATCAGCATGCGCTGCATACCCATTTACCGCACTCATATACCGGGTGAATGCACTCGCTTTGATTAACGTTTTATCGGTTGTACTCAAGGTAGGATTCTTAGTAGTAAAGTGCATCACGCCCCCAATGGCATCCGAACCATACACTACAGCGCCCGGTCCGAACACCACCTCTACCCGATCCATCACCCCATTGTCCATGGTGATTACGTTCTGTAGATGTCCGCCACGGTAAATGGCATTGTTCAATCGTACACCGTCTACAACTAAGAGTACCTTATTGGTTTCAAAGCCGCGAATGATTGGACTCCCTCCTCCCAATTGACTTTTTTGCACAAAAACATTCCCAGAATTCGCCAAAACATCGGCGGTTGAGGATTGATTCATTAAGGCCAATTCTTGTTTTGAAATCACTTGTACTTTCTGGGCCAAGTCTTTTCGTTTCTCATTGAACTTACTCGCTGAAACCACAACCTCATCCACGGAATGTTGGTTAGGGAACATGGGTATTTTTCCCGAATTAGCTTTGATTTCATCTGAACCTACCGTTCTCGCAAGGTAACCATCAGCCTCAATAAGGTAGCATGAGGCATATTGAATCATGGTTACGAACCCTTCGATTCCTGTTTGATTTAACTTAGTTTGACCATCACAGCTTTTAACTTGCGCTTCACTCAGCGGAAGGTTCGTGTTCTGGTCGTAGATATATAATTTTTGTGCATATAACGCACCATTTAGGGTCATAACCCCAAGCCCCAATAAGAGGTATTTAACTAATTTTTTCATGATAAATTTCTTTTAATTAATAATTAACCTGTGTAGGTTGAAGGGTGTTAATTAAATGAAATTGGGGGCGGATAGTTGATATGAACGCTTGATTCCTTCAGCGAAAAAAAGTAGAGGGATTCATGTAATTCAAGGTTACGAACGGTACAATAAACTGCATTTAATCGGTGATCTACCGGCTCATAAAGTAAAGAATGTACCAAACTTTTGACCACGTGATGTAAGGGATTGGATTGACCCTTGCCGGAATCAATGTAGCGCTTGACCAGCAACTCCTCTTCTTTATCATTCACGCATTTAATTACCTTACCTCCGTAAACGGTTTTAATTTCAATGACATCATAGAATTTACCTGAAATCGAAAACTCTCTTTTACCTTCATGCCAGTTAAGTGCGTCGAATTGTGCATCTGAAAAATAAAGTTCC
>JAIXRD010000067.1 GCA_027485365.1 Cryomorphaceae bacterium
CTTTCAGGCGGTGAAGCACAACGAATTAAACTCGCATCGTTCTTAGCAAAAGGAAATAACCAAGCTCCTACCCTCTTTTTATTTGATGAACCCTCAACTGGACTTCATTATTACGACATTGAAAAACTGTTGCAATCCTTCCAGGCTTTAATTGCAAACGGCCACAGCATCGTAGTCATTGAACATAACCTAGATATCATTAAAACATCAGACCATGTAATCGATATTGGTCCGGAAGGTGGTGAAGGCGGTGGAAAAATTGTTTTTACAGGAACGCCAGAAGACTTGGTAACACGAACGGACAACTACACCGGTATTGCGTTGGCCGAAAAGGGATTGAATTAGGTGATACGCATTAGACCATATCTACCAACTGACTCATCGGGATGCCTTTCTATATTTGATGGAAATTGTCCGAAATATTTTGATTTTTCAGAACGTGATGCATTTGCTCAATGGTTGAGCTTCCAGGAATTACCTGATAAAAACACCTATTCTTTTTCTGCTTTAGAGCGCTACTATGTCATTGAAGATAATGACAATCAAATGGTTGGTTGTGCAGGATATTATCTAACAATGGATGAAAAAGAAGCGCGTTTTGCGTGGGGAATGATTAAACGAGATCAACATCTTAAAGGATATGGAGCTGCCATTGCCGAATTTCGCTTACAGGAAATACAATATAAACATCCATCTTCGGAAATAACACTGGGAACGTCTCAACATACCTACGAATTTTATATGGGCTTAGGGTTTGAAGTATTGGAAATTATTCCATCTGGATTTGCTCCGAATTTAGACAAATATGAAATGAAATTGAAGGCAAATTGAACCTATCTTGAGTTAAGCGGTATCTTTGGGTGAACTCAAAATAACATCTTATGAAATCATATCAATCCATCCTTGCAATCCTTTGTATTTCCTTTTTTTACTCGATCCATTACGGTCAAACGAAATCTACTGAAGAAATCCCATATATTGAAGTGAATGGGTATGCGGAGAAGGAAGTAATTCCAAATGAAATTTACATTGGAATTACCTTACGTGAACGAATGGAAAACAAAGAAAAGGTAACTATTGAATCGCAAGAAAAACAGCTGCGAGAAGCGCTTACTACATTAAGTATTCCGATATCCAACCTCTCGATTGCTGATGCCAATGCCGACTATGTAAAAGTAAGCTGGCAGAAGCGTGATGTACTCACGAAAAAAGAATATCAATTAAAAGTTGGAAACGCCGCATCCGTTGGCAAGGTATTTCAAGAATTAGAAAAAATGAAAATTCAAGATGGTTACATCGATCATGTGAGTCATTCTGCTATCGACAGTTTAAGAAAACAAGTTCGTATTGAAGCAATTAAAGCAGCCAAAGAAAAATCAGATTATTTGCTCAACGCCATTGGACAAAAAACTGGAAAGGCGTTAATTGTTAGTGAACTTGAAAACAATACACTAACGCGTAAAGATCTTTCTCGTATGCCCGCTAGAGCAGCAAATAAAATGTTCAGTGATGGAGCCTTTGAATCAATCGATTTTGAACCGGAAATTGAATTTCAAAAAATCAAATTGAGTTATTCAATTTATACTAAGTTCACGATTCAATAAGCGGATGAACAACGGAAGTAAATTCCTTCATTTCACTATTATTTTACTTTTCATTTCGTGTGCTTCTAGAAATCAGAAGCATGTTGAAAAGAAAGAATCTGGTCAACGGGTAAGTAACGAACATAATCGTGTTAAGCCAAAGGAATTCATAAACCCCAATCCCGATAAAACTCCAAAAATTAGCGGTGAGACAAAGCATCAACAGCTTAAGGATATTCGGACGTATTACCACGTAACATACAAACATCTCGTTGGCTATGATACCATAACCGACCATCTTCAGATTTGTAAGAATATCTTCACGTTTTTCATTGATAATCCGAATTACAAGGAACTTGAACCATTCAGAGCTGCGGGATTTCCGATGGAATTTTGGGGCACCAATATGTGTTCGTTTTTTGGTGTTCCTGAAACGAAAGTCAATTCCTACTTGAATAAAGCTGCACAATTAGGCTATACTACCGTTGGTTATGATGCCCAGTTAATGAATGAACGAGACACAACGTCACTCATTATATCAAACCATTTGAACGTGTATTTCGACCGCCGAAGTGCGCAATCCGATATAGACCAAGTAATGAAAGAAATCAAAGGAATTAGCAATGAAGGCGGTAGTCTAGCATATGCCTTTGTGGTTAAAGTGCAGTCTAATCGCATTCAGGAAATTGTAAGAGTGTACAAGCAATTACAACAACACCCCCTGGTGCGGCATCTTGAATTTATACCTGAAAGTTGCTATCCAAGAATATAATTCCTTAACTTTATTGACCAAATCAATCTCATGAAATACCTATTACCGATCCTTGTTCTTATATTCATCGCAACCGGCTGCAAAAAAGAAGAAGTAAAAACATATACCATCGGTGAAGAAGCCTATGGGGGAATTGTTATCCAACTGGACGAGACGAACCAGCATGGATTGGTGGTAGCTAAAACGGATCAAGTCACCTTTGCCATGCATAAAAATTGGAATGACTCTAAAGCCACTGTTGAGGCCTACACCGCAGGTGGAGAAGGCTGGAGACTTCCTACAAAAACAGAATTGGAATTGATTTACAGCACCAAAGCATCATTATCTGGTTTTGATAACCGTGATTATTGGTCTTCAACGCTCGGAACAGGTACCGCTTGGTCCAAATATTTTGGAAGCACCATGGGTGGATTCACCTCCAGTCCATGGAAAGCCCTTTCCAATTGCACCCTGTGCACTCGAGGAGTGAAGGAATTCTAAGCATTACCGATATTACATTAATTTTTATTGCAGAAAGGTCGAATTAAGTGTTTAAATAAACGAATTCGATAGAACTATAAAACAATTCGATACCTTCTAGGGTTTAATTGATAATACCTTTGATAAAATTCAATTAGCCATGAAAAAATCTGCCTTAATTTTTAGTCTATTGTCTACCTCCTTGTTGTTTGCACAAGGAAAATGTCCGTTCAATTTTGACTCCAAACCCACCAATACACCAACAGCTTCTGTGCAAGAATTACCTAATACCGGTGATTCTGAATCTAAACCAAAAGCACCTTCAACTATGGGCACCACCCCATTTAATACGAATAAAGATTGGTGGCCTAATCAATTGGATTTAAGTGTTTTACGACAACACTCTTCCCTTTCCGACCCGATGGACCCATCATTTGATTATACCAAAGCATTTAAAAGTTTGGATTATATCGCACTAAAAAATGATATTAAAGCGGTACTTACACAGTCTCAGGATTGGTGGCCAGCAGATTACGGAAATTATGGTCCATTTTTCATTCGGATGGCTTGGCACAGTGCAGGAACCTACCGCACCGCGGACGGTCGTGGCGGAGCAACCGAAGGACAGCAACGTTTTGCGCCCTTAAACAGCTGGCCGGACAATGGAAATTTAGACAAGGCTCGCCGATTACTTTGGCCAATCAAGCAAAAATACGGGAATAAAATCTCGTGGGCTGACCTTATGGTCCTTGCAGGAAACGTCGCACTAGAAAGTATGGGTTTCAAAACCTATGGGTTCGGTGGCGGAAGAGCCGATGTATGGGAAGCAGAAAGCAATATCTATTGGGGTTCTGAAAAGAAAATGTTAGACGACCAACGCTACAGCGAAGGAAGAAAACTTGAAAATCCTTTAGCCGCGGTGCAAATGGGATTAATTTATGTGAATCCGGAAGGACCTAATGGAAATCCAGATCCAATACTAGCTGCAAAAGACATCCGAGAGACCTTTGGTCGAATGGGAATGAATGATGAAGAAACCGTTGCCTTAATTGCCGGTGGACATACCTTTGGTAAAACACACGGCGCAGGACCAGCAAGCAATGTAGGACCAGAACCGGAAGCAGCACCCATAGAAATGCAGGGTTTCGGTTGGAATAGCACCTACAAATCAGGAAAAGGCGCGGATGCCATTACCTCAGGACTAGAAGTTACTTGGACACCTAACCCAACACAATGGGGTTCAGGTTATTTTGACATGTTGTACGCATATGAATGGGAACTCACGAAAAGTCCAGCCGGTGCAAACCAGTGGGTTGCGAAAGATGCTCCTGAAATTGTACCTCATGCCTTTGACTCAACCAAACGTCTTAAGCCAACCATGCTTACTACCGATCTTTCGATGCGATTTGACCCAGCATACAATGTAATCTCAAAACGATTCCATGAACATCCCGAAGAATTTCAATTAGCCTTTGCTAAAGCATGGTTTAAACTAACACACCGCGACATGGGACCGAAAGTGAAATACCTAGGACCAGAAGTACCGAAAGATGAATTAATCTGGCAAGACCCAGTTCCTGCGGTGAATCACCCCTTAGTAACTGCAGCTGATGTAACTGCCTTGAAAAAACTAATCTTGGCATCAGGCTTAACGATTGGTGAGATGGTTAGTACCGCGTGGTCATCTGCTTCAACATTTAGAGGTTCAGACAGCCGAGGTGGAGCGAATGGAGCTCGAATCACGCTAGAACCACAACGTCACTGGGAAGCGAATAATCCAGCGCAATTGGATAAGGTAATTGCTGCATTAACGAAAGTACAAACTGATTTCCATAAGACTTCCGGTACGCGTAAAATTTCTATGGCTGACCTGATTGTATTGGCCGGAAATACAGGTGTTGAACAAGCCATTAAAAATGCAGGATACACCTACACGGTACCGTTTACCGCGGGACGTATGGATGCAACGCAAGCTCAAACGGATGTAAATTCCTTCGCCTTCCTTGAACCAATGGCCGATGGTTTTAGAAATTACAGCAAAGGGAACTACACCTTTTCTACAGAGGAATTATTAGTAGATAAGGCACAGCTATTAGAATTAACTGCTCCAGAAATGACCGTGTTGGTTGGTGGTTTACGCGTAATGGATGGGAATTATGACCACTCTCGACACGGCGTATTTACCAACAACGTTGGAACTTTGAATAACGACTTCTTTGTGAATTTGTTAGACATGAGTACTTCATGGAAAGCTATTAATGAAACTCAAGAAATTTTTGAAGGCCGAGATCGTAAAACAGGAAGCGTGAAATGGACTGCTACAAGGGCAGACTTGATTTTTGGATCACATTCTGAATTGCGAGCCATTGCAGAAGTGTATGCAAGTTCAGACGCTAAAGAGAAATTTGTAAAAGACTTCATCAGCGCATGGGATAAAGTAATGAATCTCGATCGATTTGAACTAAAGAAATAAAAGGTTGATTTAATAATCAAAAGAAAAGCCTCCTGTTCGCGGGAGGCTTTTTTTATATCAAGGATTTACAATACGCTTTAATCTCATCGCGCACCGAACGAAAGGCATTCATTACCTCCTCTTCTGTTCCAGTTACCTTCGCTGGATCAGGGAAATTGTGATGAATGCGCTTCACCGCACCTGGAAATACAGGACACTGCTCGCTGGCGTGGTCACACACAGTAAGCACCAAATCGAAGGGAATGTGCACGTATTCATCTACATGATTGGAGGTATGCATTGAAATGTCGATTCCATCTTCTGCCATCACTGCAATCGCGCGCGGATTAACCCCATGCGTTTCAATACCAGCGCCATAAACGGTGGCAACAGCCCCGTGAAAATGACGAATGTATCCTTCCGCTAACTGACTTCTACAGCTGTTCCCTGTACATAAGACTAAAATATTCATGGCTTCCTAAATTTATTTTTTAATGCTAAACTGGCTTTAACTAAGAGAATTAATGCCGGCACCTCCACTAAAGGTCCGATAACCCCAGCAAAGGCTTGACCTGAATTCAGACCAAAGACACCAATGGAAACGGCGATGGCCAGTTCGAAATTATTTCCGGCAGCAGTGAACGCTACGGTAGCGGTATCCTTGTAAGAAGCCCCCAAGGTCTTGGCTACAAAAAACATAAGAAAGAACATAACCAAAAAGAATATAACCAAGGGAAGCGCTACTCGAAGTACATCCCAAGGCAAGGTGGCAATGAGCTTACCTTTTAAACTGAACATAACCACAATGGTAAAGAGTAAGGCAATCAAGGTAATTGGAGAAATTTTCGGGAGGAACTTATGTTGAAACCAATCTTGTCCGAATTTAGGGATTAACCAGGCCCTACTTACCATTGCTGCTGCAAAGGGAATACCTAAATAAATTCCAACCGTTTTCGCAATTTCTAGCATGCTAATGTCCATTGTTATGGCATCGAATCCGAACAAGGGAAGCATGATCTCTAAGTAGAAATAAGCATAGAAACTGAAAAAAAGTACTTGCAAAAGGCTGTTTACCCCTACTAAGCCAGCGACCAACTCCCGGTTACCTCCAGCGAGGTCGTTCCAAACAATCACCATGGCAATGCACGGCGCAAGACCGATTACAATAAGCCCCGTTAAATATTCAGGAACCTTTGGCAGAAAAGTAATTGCCAATAAAAACATTAAAAAAGGACCCACAATCCATGTAATAAAAAGAGAGGAGAAC
>JAIXRD010000025.1 GCA_027485365.1 Cryomorphaceae bacterium
ATCCGCAGCCCATCAAATATTTAAACAAGGAAGGAAGTGAAGGGCTTTTTCAAGTGAATTATTTCTCGGCCTCACGTATGGCTTCGTTGCTACTGAAGCAAAACTTGCTTCTTCCAAAGGCTTCCGTTGTATTTTTATCTTCTGTTTCAAGTCATTATCCGTATCGTGGAGGAGCCATATATGCTTCTTCTAAAGCGGCCCTAGAAACCTTTGCTAAAGCGCTTGCCTTGGAGTTGAGTTCGAAGCAAATTCGTGTTAATACCTTGGTTTGTGGCTTGGTAAGGTCGCCGATGTTTGATGCATCAAAAGCCTCGTATTCCACGGCTGAAATTGAGGCCATGGAGGCCAAGTATCCATTGGGGATCGGAACTCCGTCGGATGTAGCGAAACCTTGTGCCTTTTTGTTGAGTGATTACGCTGCTTGGATTTCAGGTGCACAACTGCTACTTGATGGCGGGTTAATGTTGAATGTTTAACTTTAACCAATGAACGATCAGGTTACCGTTGTTATACCAACCTTTAATAATGCCAAAGGCGCGATTGATTTGGTAAAATTACTAGCGCTTAATTTTCCGTCCTTTCATCTCATTGTTGTAGATGATGGGAGTGACGCCACGCACTGGGAGCAACTTAAGTCTTTTTCTAAGGTGCCTCGACTTAAAAAAATTCGTTTAGCGAAGAATTTTGGACAGCATGCTGCCTTGTATGCAGGAATGTCACAGGTGAAAACCACATACATGATAACTATGGATGATGACCATCAGAATTTGGTGACACAGATTCCAGCCTTATTGGCTGCCTCTACAGAAGGAGGACATGCGGTGGTTTATGGTTTATTTACTGCACGTCGCACGTGGCTTAGGTCGGTATTGACTGCCATGTATCGTTCGTTGTCAAGTGTGGTGGGTGTAGGGCATGGCAAGGGCAGTGGATTTCGCTTGTTGCGGAGTGATTTAGTTCAGGCGCTAAGTAAAAATGCAGGTGGGGTTCAGTTTTTGGACGAACGGATTCGGTGGTTTACCGATGAAATTGGTTTCGTATCGCTAGATGTCAAAGTTGAGTCTTTTAAGTCTAGGTATTCCTTAGGTAAATTACTCAGTTTAAGCATTGGGAAGTCCTTTTACGCAACCGATTTCCCATTGAGGTTTATGGCGGTTTTTGGTGCCTTAATGGCCTTGGTTAACCTCGCAATCGGATCATTCTTTTTATATAAAAAATTAATACATAAGATTGAAGTTCCGGGGTTTACTTCATTGATTGTTAGTGTGTTATTTTCTACTGGTTTATTGCTTTTTGGCTTAGGGATTCTAGCTACCTATTTGCGTCAAATTCTTCTTCGTGTGAACCACGCGCCTACCTATCATATTCAAGAGATTTTAGAATGATTTTGGCTGGATTTGGGGTTGTATTAAAGCGAATTACTCGGGACGATATTGAACAAATTAGGCGTTGGAGAAATCAAGATTTCGTTAGGGATCAAATGTTTCACCAGGAATTGATAACGGAAACACAACAAAATGCTTGGTTTGATTCCGTAAACAACCGCTTCAATTATTACTTTGTAATTCATGTGGATGAGCTCCCAATTGGACTTATCTATGCCAAACAAGTGAACCCTGAAACCATGGTTGGTGAGGGTGGAATTTTTATCGGAGAACCGGCGTATTTAACGTCTGATTCACCGGCTAGAGCCTCAATGCTTCTTTTGTATTTTTGCTTTAATAAATTGATGTTAAGTAGTTCATTTATAAGAATTAAAGAAGGCAATGTGGTGGCGCTTCGATACAATGAACTCCTTGGGTATGTGGTTCAACAACGGTCTGGAGAAGAATTATTACTAAGCCTAACCAAGGAGGATTTTCAGCGTTCAAATATGGTGTCTCGCGTACTACGTTTATTAGAGACTGAATCAATTCAATTAACAGGCTTGCCTTCTGAAAATAACCTGGAGCAGCTGAATGCCTTGCTGGCATCAGATAGGTAAGCTGCGCTTGTCAAACGCTTCATTCCATGCGGATTGCGAAGCCAGGGAGAGCAGAAAAGGGTCGTCCAAATTTGCGATCTTATATTGACTGATCTCTTCAGCTGAGTAGCCCCATAAGGGGTTTGGGATGTCAAACATTAATACAATTCGATCTTCGCTGCTGTGATTCCATGCACTGTGTTCGAAGGAGTCATCGAAAATGATCATCTTACCGGGATGGTGATATTCTGTTTGATTTCCAACGCGAATTGCGCATGCATCGCCCTTCGGAACGATTAAGGGAAGGTGCCCTCGTAAAATCATTCGTGAATACCCTCGGTGGGGCATAATGGTCGTGTTGGATCTCATGCGCGAAAAGTCACATGAGATCAGCTCGGGGATTGAATTAATAAGCGCGGCTGTAGTTGGACAAAGGGCTTGATTGTATGGGTGATTCATTCCGAAAAACTTGAACGTAAACACGTCCCATGCTGATTCTTGTTCACTTTGAACATATTGCGGGAAGGTCTTAAGCCAAGATTTCGGCGTGTTTAAGGTTAGTAACTCAGTGAGTTCCTTTGATATTTGTTCGAAGGAATCCGTTAATGGGCTTAGAAATCCGAACGTACTGCTGTCATAAAAAAAGCTTGGATTCTTTGCGTCCTTCATCGCGATAAAGATAGAATTTTTTTCAGTCAACTTCTCGTTGTAAATTTGACCTAATGATCCGTACGCTCTTCGTTATAACTTTCTTGCTGGGGACGGCAAATACCATACTGGGACAAAAGGATAAGGTGTTGCGTGGATTTTCGGAATTAAACGCTAAGAATTATGGCTTAGCCTTGCAAATCTTTCATGAGCTAAAAGACAAAAATCCAAGTATTTCGAGCTACGGGATAGCGATTTTGTATGGTGAAACGCTTGATTTTAAACAAATTGATTCAGCCATCTTCTATTCCAATGAAGCCATTCAGTTATACACAGACAATCTAGCTCATATTCCAAGAAAACAACAAATAGCGTTGAATAACTTGGGTTGGAATCTTGAGGAGATGAATCGATTACTTCAAGGGTTCTACAGTAAGAAGTTTAGCGAATTGCAGCAGATGGATTCAATTGCTGCAATAAATCAGTTTTTGTTGTTGGCGAAAGATTATGAACACTTAGATGCGGTTATTGACTTGCGAGATAGTTTGTGCTTGTTGGAGTGTGGACATTTCCAGTTGGCTTGCTTAATTCAATTAAAGTTAATGTCCCCAAATTCAAGATTTAGTAATCAAATACAAGAGCAAATCGAGGAGCTTGGTTATAAACGTTGGGTGCAACATGGGAAAGAAGAAGAATTTTACACCTATACCTTGTATCATCCACGAAGTATATTTAAACCCCTAGCGGAGGATGAAATCTATCAACTTTATATAACGCAAAACGACACGATGGCGTTTAAACGGTTTATTCAGTTGTATCCTAAAAATAAAAATCTCGATAAGATTTGGCGAGCGTTTTATCAATTGAGCACGGGGAATTATGATCAAAACAAGATGCGGGATTTTATTGCTCATTATCCCAAGTATCCGTATGCTGAAAATGTACGTGCTGAATTGGAACGTTTCGGTAAAGAATTGTACCCTTATGCGTCCCCTGATGGACTTATGGGCTACATGGATGAGCAGGGAATAGTGGTTATTCCTGCAGTTTATGATTGGGTAGGCGATTTTAAAGAAGGCTTAGCCGTAGTAATGAAAGAGTCATCCTACGGGGTGATAAATAAGCAAGGACAATTGCATTTGCCCATTGCTTTTGAGTTTATTTCTGATTTCCATAATGGGTATGCGATTTTTGGTCAGAATTCAACCTTTGGCGTGGTAAATCGCGCAGGCATCAAGGTGATTGATAATCAATTTAGTGATTTGGAATGGGCTTTTGGCGATTTGCTTGTTTATGAGAATGATGGCTTGAAAGGTGTGATGAATATCCAGGGTGAATTTCTTTCTCCTTTAATGTTCAACGAGGTGAATCCAGTCAACGAGATGTTGGCAATTGTAACGATTGATGGGCTTTCTGGGGTGATAAACTCAGCACTTATGAGGGTTATACCGATTGCCTATGAGCAAGTGACTCAAAATGAACATGGATTCATGGTGGTCAATCAGGGCTTACGTGGCGTGTTTGATCCGTTTGGTAAAGTCTTACTTCCTGTGGAGTTTAATGAAATTGGGGAGCTAAGTCAGGGATTTAGGTTGCTTAGGAAAGGGAATGCTTTTAGTCACGTGAATTGCACCACATGGCGCATTGCTGATAATTGGTATACGAATTTTCCAGATGCCATGCGTTGGTCGAAAATGATTAATGGGCAATTTCTCATACTTAAAAATAAGAAGTATGTGTTTGTGGATACCTTACAGCGCGTCACTAAATTATTCGCACTGATTCAATTGAATACGGTGGATGAAGTGCTAACAGGAATAAAGGAAAAAAACGGAAAGTTTGGTTTTTGGGATCGAAGTGGAAAGGAATTGTCACCTTTTCAATTTGATTACGTTGAGCCATTGAAAAATGGACAATATCTTGTAACATTGAACGGACAGCATGGAATTTATTCTAAGGCTGGCCAGCCCGTTCTTCCGTGTATTTATGACGATATTGTCCTTTGGAATGAAAATAACTACTACGTGGTGCAAAAAGGATCAAAAAAAGGTATTTTTACCATGGATGGTAAGGAAATTTTGCCGCTTGATTTTGATTGGGTTAAAAAATATAACGCGCAGTGTTGGATGCTTAAAAAGGATGGTGAACTCATGTATTTTTTTCCAACAAGTGCCAAATGGATTACCTTAACTAGAAACTAAATGTCGAACAAAGAGCGTATTGTACTGTCTTTTATTCTCTCCATGGCATCCATCATTTTTCCTGTGATGGCCGTTGTGATTGTGAATAATGACAGGTATGTGCACGTTGAGCCATTTTTTACGCCAGACATCGAGTTAATCGAAACCGACCGAGAGATTTTAGTCGACCCTTCCGAGCTGTTTATTAATCAAAGTGAAGAAGATGTCAAGAATTTGGTGCGTAATCAAGCGGATGAAAGGCCCATTTCTCGAGACGATTATTCACAAAATGAACCAACTGGAGATCCGTATGAACGCATCAAGGCCTATGAGCAAGAACTATTTTCAGAGGCTGGAGGAGATAAAGAGCGTGCTAAGTTAAAGACGGAAATGGAACAACGGAAGCAACAACCGACCAAAACAGGAAATGGGAATAAAAATCCCGGGAAAACAGAATCCACCTCTAGCAATCAGTATTCAGGCGATGTAATGGTTGAGTTTAAACTTGAGGGTCGTTCTGCCTTTGAAAATAACTTATGGTATGTACGCAATCCAGGTTATACCTGTGGGTATGGGTCTTCCGGTAAAGTAGTGGTCTCCATAAAAGTGGATAAAGGGGGCAGGGTTATAGATGCCCACTACGATGCATCAAAAAGCAATGGGGCCAATGAGTGTATGGTCGAGCAGGCGGTTCGTTATGCTAAAAAATCGAGATTTAATTTCAAGGATTCTTCTCCGGTGCAACAAAGCGGAGTAATCATTTATAAATTCGTTGCACAATAAAAAGATTAAATTTTAATCATTCGTATTGATTATTTTTTAATTTTGTGTAAAATCGTGTTTATGTTAATTGGAGAAAATATTAAAATTCTTAGGAAAAGAAAGGGTAAGTCGCAAGAGGAAGTTGCACTTGCCTTGGGTTTAAATCGCTCAACCTATAGCGGGTATGAAAATAACATTGCTCAGCCCAATCTTGAAAATGTGTTACAGATTAGTACATATTATGGCTTGTCTATCGAAGAGTTAATTACCAAAGATTTCTCCACATTTAAAGAAGTAGATTGGCGTATACTGACGGAACGCGCAGAGCACCGCATGAAAGGGTCTGAACTGCGGATTTTAGCCTCAATTGTTAGCCTAAACAATGATGAACTCATTGAGGTAATACCAGAAAAAGCAAGTGCCGGATATACCTCAGGTTTTGCGGATCCAGAATTTTTTACGGATTTTCCAACCCTGAGCTTGCATTTTAAATCAAAAAATAAAAAGTATAGAGCCTTTCCAATTCAAGGGGATTCAATGCCGCCGGTAAGTCAAGGTTCAATTGTGGTTGGAGAGTTTATTCAAGACTGGACTTCCATGAAAAATCAGGAACAATACATCCTGGTTACAAAGTCCGAAGGGATAGTTTTTAAAACAGTTGGAAGAAGTCCGGAAAAGCCAGGTTTGCTAACCCTCATTTCAACCAATTTGAATTACCAACCGTATGAAATTCCGTTCTCAGAACTTTTAGAAGCATGGAAATTCGTTTGTTACATTAGCCGAGAATTACCCGAAATCGTTCCTGATGATCAAAGCATCTTAAATTCCATTCGCACCCTTCAAATGGATGTTAAGCAATTGCTTCATAGAAAATAAGTCCATTTACCTTTACTTTTCCCCTTGATTTCACTACTTTTGTAGTCGATTATGGAAGGAATTATTAAAGTCACTTTACCCGATGGTTCACAACGTGAATATCCGGTCGGAAGTACCGCATTAGATGTAGCTGTAAGTATTTCTGAAGGCTTTGCTAGAAATGTGTTGGCAGCTAAAGTCAATGGAGCAGTTCAAGATGCAATGCAGGTCTTGCCAGCGCAATGCGATCTTCAATTGTTAACATGGAATGATACAGAAGGAAAATCTACCATGTGGCACTCTTCGGCACACCTCATGGCGGAGGCCTTGGAATTTCATTTCCCTGGCGTTAAATTAGCAATCGGTCCCGCAATAACTAATGGATTCTATTACGATGTAGATTTTCTAGAGTATTCCTTCACAGAAAAAGACTTGGAAAAAGTAGAGGCTAAAATGAAAGAGTTAGCCAAACAAAAGAATCCATTCATTCGTCAAGAAGTAAGCAAACAAGATGCCTTGGCTTATTTCACCGAAAAACAAGATCCCTACAAACTGGAGTTGATTTCGGAATTAGAAGACGGAACAATTACGTTTTATACACAAGGTGATTTTACCGATTTGTGTCGTGGTCCGCACATCCCAGACACTGGGCATATCAAAGCGGTTAAGTTGTTGTCAATTGCCGGTGCGTATTGGAGAGGAGACGAGAAAAATAAACAGCTTACACGAATTTATGGCATTACTTTTCCAAAGAATGCTGAACTCACTGAATACCTGGAGCGATTGGAGGAGGCTAAGAAACGTGACCATAGAAAGCTTGGTAAGGAATTAGAATTGTTTACGTTTTCTCAAAAAGTTGGGCAGGGGTTACCGATGTGGTTGCCGAAAGGTGCGGCGTTAAGAGACCGCTTAGAGCAATTCTTGAAGCGAGCACAAAAAGCTGCAGGATATCAGCAAGTGATTACACCGCATATAGGCAACAAAGCATTATACGTTACTTCTGGGCATTATGAAAAATACGGTGCAGACTCCTTTCAACCGATCCGAACTCCAGATCCGGATGAGGAATTCTATTTAAAACCAATGAATTGTCCGCACCATTGTGAGATCTTTAAATCCAAACCGCGGTCATACAAAGAATTACCTACACGTTTTGCTGAATTTGGTACCGTTTATCGATACGAGCAATCCGGTGAGTTACACGGTTTAACCCGAGTTCGCGGTTTTACGCAAGACGATGCACATATTTTCTGTACGCCTGAGCAGGTGAAAGATGAATTCAAAAAAGTAATTGAAATCGTACTTTACGTGCTTAAAACCCTTGATTTTAACAATTTCAAAGCGCAGATTTCGCTAAGAGATCAAGAGAATCGTGCC
>JAIXRD010000085.1 GCA_027485365.1 Cryomorphaceae bacterium
CAAATGGTTTGGTTGCTACTGGCTGTAACCCCCAAAACAACGCTGCTCGAAGCAGGTGCTGACTGACAACCTGATATAGTTGCCACCACTGAATACGTTCCACTCGTCGCAGCGGTAATTGTATTCGTAGTTTGGCCACCGGGAGACCACAAGTAGGTCGCTTGAGATGCTCCAAGTATGGAGGTTGAAGGTACTTGCCATGTAGATCCGTTGGTCAAGGTTCCGTTATATCCATTCCCTGTAGCATCAGCAGGACTCGTTCCGGCGGACTCATCGAGCTTGTAGTAGGCCCTTAGTCCTGTTGCATTCGTTGGAACGGTAGTATTCATTGACGCTTGGATTTGCGCTTGCGTGCGTGCAACGTTCCAAATACGAATTTCATCCATGACCCCTCTGAAGTAATCATTACTATCCCATCGTTTTCCAATGTACCATGACTCAGAGCCAGTTGGTAAAGCGGCATTAGCGTTGAGCGTTGCGTCTAAATTTCCGTTGATGTATATTTTTATACTGGTTTGATCATAGGTAGCAGCGATGTGCATCCAAGTGTTGTATTGAATCGTTGAGGCACTTGTTACTACGGTCCATCCATTGTTGTAGAATCCAGCATTTATAGTGTTTCCTTGTTTGTGTATGCAAAAAGTAATTTTCCCATCACCTACAAAAGCTTCTCCAATGAGCATTGGAAAGCCTACGTTGTTTGGATCAAATTTGAACCAACCTTCTAAGGTTACATTATTCGTATTGAATACTGTGTTTAAAGATGGGGAAATGGTGACGTAACTTGAGCTGTTAAATTGTCCAAAATCAAGTGCGTTTCCTCCGCTGTAATTTCCAAGGGATAGTACCCCACAACCTGATTGCGTAATGGTTGGCGTAGGAGGGGTGGAATTTACTGAGGCAACCACCGCTACCCTTGGGTTGGTAGTACAACCATTATTGGTCACCTCCGCATAATAGGTCGTCGTTGCAGCGATGCTTGGTGTGTTGAAACTTGTTCCAGTACCCAAAGAAGCGCCACCGGTTAAGGCTGCGTACCAATTGATGGTTCCTGCAGCGGTAGCCGCTTGAAGGGTTACGGTTCCCGTTCCACAACGAGAAGCCCCTGTGGTTGAAGTGAAGCTTGTTGCGTTTACCGTTGCAGTAACCGCGGTTCTTATTGCTGAAACACAGCCTGCCGATACATTTCTTACCGCAACGTAATAGGTTGTTGTTGATGCCAACACTGGGGTCGTATAAGTTGATGTTCCTTGAGAAAGTAAGGTACCACCGCTTGCTGCGTTGTACCAATCCAAGGTTAATCCGGCGGGCAATGTGCTTGTGAAAGTTGCGGAAGTTGAACCGCACACGGTCACGTTAGGAACGACTGCACTGGAGGAGCCATTGTAAGCAAACGTTCCGTTGCTATTAAAAGTATGAATCGTATAGCCACCCGATTGTGTAATTATACCGCCTGTTCCTGCGGGGGAACCCAAATACCTAACGATCACAACGCCAGATCCTCCACTTCTTCCAGGATTTGACTGTGCTTCACCGGCGCCTCCGCCACCTCCACCTGTGTTTGGGGTTCCAACTACAGCTAAGGGAGCAAAGCCCACTCCTCCTCGGCCACCGCCTCCTAGACCTCCTAGGGCAGTTCCACTGCTGCCGTATGTTCCGCCGCCACCGCCGCCACCATAATAGGTTGCGCTTCCGGAGATTGAACTTAACAAGCCATCGCCACCATTTCTTCCCGCGCTTCCTGTAGCGCCTGCGGTTCCTGCGCCTCCGCCACCGCCACCTCCATCGCCATTGGCATTGCCACCTGCGAATCCTCCAGCGGCACCTGCGGCTCCAGCATAATTGCTATGTCCGCCTCCACCACCATTTCCGCCTGTTGCGCCATTTGCTCCTTTGGATCCACCGCCACCACCTCCAATTGAGACAATTGGGGTAGGAAATGATAAGGTAGTTGATCCACCATTACCCGCTTGGGCTCCAAAACTCGTAGCATTTGCTCCACCGTTACCTATGGTAACTGCATAACTGCCACTCGCTAAAGATAAAGTACCCGTTTTCACTTGGCCGCCGCCTCCGCCGCCAGCGCCATCGAATCCGCCTCCGCCTCCGCCGCCTACGACCAAATAATCAACAGATCCTGAATTGGCCGCCGCTTGTGGTGCAGCGTTTACAGTAATGCCAGCACTTACATTGCTGGTTGTTGATCCTTGGTTGTTGGTGCAAATTACATAATAGTACACTGTGCCAGCGACATTGTTCGGTGGGGTGAAGCTTGAACTGCTTGCACCTCCAATGGCTGTTCCACCCACGTTTGAATTGCTTGCGTTGCTATACCATTGGTATGTAATTCCACTACCATTGGGACTCGTAGCGGAAACACTCAATGCATTTGTTGCTGCATTTAAACAGATTGATTGAGCCGTTGTTGACGGTTGGGTATTGATCGTAGGACCCGCAATAACAGCTACCATGGGTGCCCTTACCAACAATTGAAAATAGGCCCCATTTGGGATATCCCCTGCGTTGAACTTAATCATTTGCTGGTTATAGAATGGAATCCAATGTATCCCGTCTCCATTGTTGCCTGCGTGAAAGATGTTTGAGTGAAGGCCATAAGCTTGCGTGTTTCCACCATTGGTGAATTGGGTTGCAAGCGTATTGGTTCCGGTCCAGTTCCCTCCATTATCCGTGTTGTCTGCAGGTGTAGCCAAAAGGGTTTGGTTGTTTACAATTCGGGTAATAATTCCAGGTCGGGTGTTTTGAACATCCAATTGTCCATTGCTGGTGAGTACGCGGGTTACGGTTGCACTTCCAAGCGTGCTGAGCGCAGAGGTGGAAAGAATACCACGAACTGTATTGTTTAGCGCATTGGATTGCGGAAGATTTCCAACACCTGCATCAAAGTCAATGGCTACTTGCACCCATCCACCAACTCGAACATAAGTACTGAAGGTCGTTCCGGACAATGAGAAATAATACACCCCATCGCTAGCCACATTTTGCGCTTGGCCGAGCGAGGTAAAGGGTTGTCCAGCACTTCCATTTTGTGCATTTGTAAGGGTAATAAAGCCAAATAACGAGACAAATAAGAAAAGACCGATTGAACGCATGAGAAAGTTTTTGTCGAAAATACAATATCTGCCATGTGTTAGTTTTTACGAGTTGCGATTATAGTAATAATATGCGTAATTTAGTAACCGAAAATGCAATAGAATTAATGTTTGTAAGCCTATTCTTCCAATCAGCATCCTTGATATTATCCTTGTTGGTGGCTTTGATTTTATTGATTAACATCAAACGTAACACGTATTTTAACGTCTATCTTTTGGTTATTTTCTTTTCGAATTTCATACACAATGTTTTCACCTTCAGCTATGAATTGGGATGGCAAAATGAATTTCGGGATGTTCCAAAGCCCTTTAATTTATTGTTTTTATTGAATGTGGTTTTATTATATCAGTATGTTCGATCGATTCTTCACATGGAAAAAAGACCTAAAAGGTATGTCTTGATTTCGATTTCCGTACCTGTTTTACTCTTTCTTATTAACTTATTGGTCCTCTATATAGATACCGATTTGGAATCGGCTACTGCGACCCTACGTGTAATAAATTTTCCAGTGATGGCAATATTTATTTTTTATCATGTCTACCTGGCTTCAAAGGTATTATATTCATTCTTTTGGGGTAAACCTAGCTCTGAACTTTGGTTTGCCAATGAGCGATGGATTAGATTTTGGCTTTTACAATTATTGGTGTTTTGTGCAGTGTTAGGTCTAATTGTGTGCCTGATGTTTTTGTATGAATTGATTACGCAAAAGGAATTCGTTCATCATAATATTCATCATGTAAGATCTTTGATGACTTTTGCTTTTATGATTCAATTGTTTCTTCAGCCGGAAATTTTATACGGACCGAAGGACGCTTCCCAACCGCTTTCAACATTCGAAGTACCGCAAAGCAAGTCGATGAAACCTAATTTCAAGTGGCGCACCTCACCCAAAGAGATTAACAATAAACTAGACATTCAGCTGACCCTTAAGTTTAATACCCAACTCAAAGACATTATCAAAAAGCTAGAATCTAAAACCGCAATGAACCTGATCGTTAAGAATCCAGACATGAACTCCACTGCCTTTGCGGAAAAATTAAACATACCAAGAACCTACCTCCAGTATTTTTTTAAATACCATTCAGACATCTCTTTTGTCCATTATCGTTCAAAGATTCGTGTATATTATGCGATCGAAAAAATGAAAGATGATTACCTCTCAAAAAATACCATGGATGCCCTTGCGAGAGAATGTGGATTTGCGTCCTACAATCCGTTTTATTCAGCCTTTAAATTAGAAATGGGTATTGGACCAAGTGAGGTGCTGGCCGAACTAAAAAAAGGATTGAATCAGAACCGTTAGCTCCGACTCGAGCGATTGCCCATGGTCTTTTGCATACCATGCATGCAGTGACTCATGAAGAACCTTTAGTTCAACTCCTTCTGCTTTTAGCTCATTAAATAAGCGTTGTGCCGCCTCAGTGCGAGGACCCCAAACGAACATGTCGCTTCCGTGTTCATCGCGTACAATGACTTTCGGAATTCCTTTTCCACCATTTGTTAAATAGTGGTCTATTAAGGTGCCTTGGTCACGGAGTTCTAATGTGTAGCTTGCGTTCGGTAGGTGCTCAATTAATTTTAAAATCAGGGGAACACTCTGTGCGGCATCACCACACCAAGGTTCGGTGATAATAATCCAATGGGATTTCTTTTTTACATCGCTCGCAAGGTCAATAAACGCCTGTGATGGTGAAAAGGTCTTGGTTATTCGTTTAAATCGCGTGAGGTTTAGAGATAAGTACGATGCGTATTCATCCGGATAAATCCCCCCGTTCAATGATTTTTCCCAATGCAATAAGTAGTCTTTCAGTTGCATAGTATTATAGTGTTGGGAAAGCGCTCGGATTGGCTTTCGACATCATCTCGTATACTTTTTCAACGATATCATCGATACTTGGTTTTGAGAAATAA
>JAIXRD010000043.1 GCA_027485365.1 Cryomorphaceae bacterium
ATCCAATGCGTTTATCATGCGCTAAGTGCTCTGTTTTTTCTTGTTTCGAATTAATCCGTGGATACCACGTTCGTGTATTTTTATTCCATTTGATTAATTGCGTTGTTTCCTCATGCGAAATACTTAGTACATCGCTGCAAGCGTTCACTAACGTTTGCTCGAGTGCATAGAGTTGACGACTTATTCGCTTATAAAACCATCGCAGATACCAAGGTCCAAGCATTGCGCGTTGTTTCCAATGCTCATACTCCAGGTTGTGAGAACGGTAAATTACCTGCTTCGATGTAAACCAAGTTCGAGGTATGATTGATAGGGCGTAAAATCCGTCGCAGATGACAACATCAAACTGGTTTTTTGAGTCTTCTGATTGGAGGCTAGATAAGGCATTCGATTGTGTATATCGAAGCACGTTCATGGGGAATGTAACGGATTTCATTAGGACCTTCATGGAGACCTTTGGTTCAATGCGAAGTGGAATTAGGCTGATTGCATGATCAACTTCCGAAAAATCACCGGGATGTTTTGGCGTACAGATTGGAGCATAGGTGAGCGCTATGTCTTTGCATTTACTTAAAAGAAAATAGCACGATGCAATGGCTTGTGTTCCGCCATCAACCAAGGGGTTGTGGGGCTTTTGCGTTATGTAAAGTACGCGTTTCATGCCCGCTTCCTTAATCGTTTCATCCAGGATTTCCATGTCTCAAAACTGGCTAAGGGGATGTCGTTATTTGCCGTGTAGCTTACGAGAATTGCAATGGGAGTGAAGAACATGCCTGAAAGCCACATGCCCAACCATGGGGAAATCACGTAGGTATCCGCTAAGTTATCTCCGATGCTCAGTATGATAAAATAGATCATAAAAATGAGTGCGGCAATTACAACTGGAGCTCCAAAGCCACCTTTTTTCACGAGTGCACCCAGTGGGGCACCTACAAAGAACAACACAATAATGGCATAGGTCAAAGCGAATTTTCTGTGAAATTCAATCCAAAACTGATCTTCTTCATGCCCTAAGGTTTCCATAAAGGTTTCTTGGTTGCGAACGTTTTCATTAATTTGATACAGTTTGGTTATGACATCCTGCATGAGTATTTTCTTATCAGCCATAGGAATGGATGAAAATGCCATATATTCAACAACAGGTGTTTGTAGACCCGGATCAATGTTAGGCATAGATTTAATCTTCTTGTCAATCACGTGGAAGGTGGCGAAACTTCCTTTAATGCTGGCTAAAAAGGTGCTGTCTAAGATTGCCCTGCGTTTTTGAATAGAATCCGTTGCTCTTCCAATTTGAAACACATTCATCATTTCATATTTGTCTTGGAATATTTCCTCGTCTGTACGCTTTAAACTGAAGCCAGTAACATTCATTTTATAGGTGGCTCGTTCAAAGGTGGAAATACGGTCTGGGTGAGAGCTTATTTTTCCAACTAAGGGCATTCCGTTCGGACCAATCTCCCCATTTTCCAATTCTAATTCTTCATAGATAGTGCCTTTTTTTAGATCGAAAAACAAATAGTTTCCACTGGTTGAACGATAGATTTTAGCATATTTCGCCTTAACTGTTTTAAGTACATTCGGTTCCGTATGGTCGTGAATGATAATGTTTGTAAAACTGCTGTCTTTTCCTTTGTTCACCTTGATTGCATACCCATCAATTTCGGTTGTATAAACCCCCGGAACGATCAGCGAGGAAAGCTTTGTGTTTTGTATATCATAGATCAGTGAATGCCATTTTAAGTTAGAAACGGGGATGACATAATTGGCGAAGTAAAACGTGAAACCGGCAATGAACAACACAACTACTGTCAGGGGGCGCATAATTCGCACCAGCGAGAATCCATTAGATTTTAATGCCGTCAATTCGTTATTTTCTGACATGTTTCCAAAGGTCATTAAAGAGGAGAGTAGGATGGCAAGCGGAAGGGCCAAGGGAATTAAGCTGGCCGAAACATAAAAAAGCAGTTCAAGGATAACCCAAATGCTTAAGCCTTTACCCATCAGGTCGTCTATGTACACCCAGAAAAATTGCATAATCAGGATAAACATGGAAATGACCAAGGTAATTAGAAATGGCCCAATGAACGACCGAATACTAAACAGGTATAAGCGTTTCAAAAACTAATTTTTTACAAAAATAGGGCTACTAATTGAATAATTATGCACCGATAAGCCTTCGTAGTTTTTGAAGTTGTTGTTCCCACATTAAGATGCTGCTGTCCTTATCACCGGCTTCAGCAAAATCAGTAATGGTTAATATAATGGCTTGCGTCATAGGGTCAAGAGAGTAGGCAAGCTCAAAGTAGGTGTCAAGTTCTTCATCGATGTCTGTTTGCCATTGAAAGCGAATATGTTGATTGGCTTTGTGGCTTAGCAGTGCGGCTTCTTCTTCATAACCGTCCCACATGAAAAAATATTGGCCATTTCGAATATTGACATCGTCTGCAAACCATTCGCTTAACCCTTCCACTGTAGTTAATTTTGAATCCAAAATCTTCGGAGAAGTTTTGAGCAATTGCTCGATTTGAAATTTTTCTTTCATCAGGTTAGGAAAAAGCGTGTTATCTTTGGTTTTATCCTGCAATATACAAATTAATTAGTTACCGTTCAATGCCTAATTTTCAATCCCTTGGGGGATTTTTTTTTCGATTTCGCGGACAATTACCTCTTGTATTTTTAGTAATACTTATTCCTTTAAGTTTTTGGATTAAATACCCTTTGTATCCGGAGAATTCGATGATTATTGTTCAGGTGATTTCTTCGCTACTTATACTTTTTGGTATCGCCATAAGGGCTTGGGTCATTGCGCAAAAAAATCCGCATACATCGGGCAGAAATCGGCATGAACAAGTAGCACATTCCTTAAATACCAGCGGGTTGTATTCTGTTACGCAGCATCCCCTGTACATGGGGAGTTTTTTAATATGGATTGGAATATGCATTCGTTTTAATAATTTGATTTTTACCGTTGGGATATTCCTGTTTTCTGTCCTTATGCTGTATATTATCATTAAATCTGAAGCTGAATTTTTAAGAAATAAGTTCGGTGAAGCATATAACACATGGAGTAGGGAAACACCCGCTTTTTATATGAATCCGCTAAGGTTTAAGGCTTCAGTTAATCCGATGGACGGTATTCGAGTATTGGCGACCGAGTATCCTACATGGGTGTCTATTTTGGCCGGCTTGCTGATGATTGATATCATCCGATTCTTTTATTTTGAATTGGATGATGTGGTATTGTATCGAATGGCTGGATGGATTTTTGCAGCCATTTTTGTTGGTTTTGGTGGACGTTTTTTTAAATATGTGGTTGTTCGCCGTTGGCTTAAACGTTCAATTTAAATACTTGCCGCTGTTGTAAGGATCTACCGAGCGTAAGTTCATCCGCATATTGCAATTCTGAACCTATCGAAACACCGCGAGATAAGGTCGTGATAACCAAACCATCACGGTCTATTCGCTTAAACAAATAAAAGTTAGTTGTATCACCTTCCATGGTAGGACTCAAAGCAAAAATAATTTCGGTAATTTCTGGGTTTTTACTGCGCTCAACCAATGAGTCAATATTCAAGTCTTGAGGACCAATTCCATCCATTGGTGAAATAATTCCACCCAACACATGATAGCGCCCCTTAAATGTTTCCGTACTTTCAATGGCCATGATATCTCGCACATCTTCAACTATACATATTACATCATTTGCCCTGCGTTCATTGGAGCAAATTGAACAGGTCTCTGTGTCAGAAATATTACCACACTGTGTACATGCGAAGGTTTGTGTCTTGAGTTGAATGAGTGCCTCTACAAAGGTTTTAATTTCTTCACCATCTCTTCGATGTAAATGTAATGCAAGCCTTAACGCAGTTCGTTTCCCGATACCTGGAAGTGTTGCCAACTGTTCGGTTGCTTGTTCAAGGTATTTAGATGGTATTTGCATGAAACAAATGTAGTTATTTTCGTTTCGCTTTGCGTACTTTTGCTTTATGGCCGCCCCACAATTAAATATTAAAAATAAACGCGCCCGATTTGAGTATCATTTAGAAGACACCTTTCAAGCAGGTATTGTACTTTCTGGTACTGAAATTAAAAGCATCCGAAATGGTAAGGCTAGTATTTTAGAAGCCTATTGTATCTTTCATGAAGGGGAAGTATGGATCCGTAACATGTTCGTAAATGAATATGAAAACGGTTCGTTTTTTAATCACAAGCCAAGAGCTGATCGGAAATTGCTACTCAATAAAAAGGAAATTAATCGCATTGAGAAATTTCTAAAGGTAAAGGGAAATACAATGATTCCTCTTAAGTTGTTTTTGTCTGATAAGGGTTGGGTTAAGGTAGAAATCGCTTGCGCTGTAGGTAAGAAATTACACGACAAACGCCACGACCTTAAAATGAAAGATGATCAACGAGAAATGGATCGCGCCTTGAAGCGTTAGTTCTTGATCACTTTATACCCCGGATAGTTTTTCTTGTCGAACGCAAATTTTGTGTCTTTAAATTCTGGGTTTGATGTGAATTTAGTTACGGAGTATGTCATGATGGTACCATCATTAGATTTCATAACCGCTTTCTTAAGTTCGTTTTTTGATTTGGAAATGTATAAAACAATCGTATTGTAATCCGCCGTTTTTGGATTTTTAGGGTACAAATCAATTACATCAACGGTTTCACCACTGATTTTATCCTGTTTAATGTATTTGTTTTTAAATCCTGTTTCCCAAATCGTCATTAATTTCTTCGGATTGATTCCATCTTCATCATCCGAATTATCACTTTCATAAACCTCTTTATCTTTTGCAATAATCGTCCAGGTTTTTATTCCGTTGCAGATGATGGTATTGTCTCCATAGGTGGCATAGTATTTACTGTTTTTCACCCAACCTTTACCCGTATAATCATCATTTTGACCCATTTCCTCATTTTTTATGTTGGCGCTATATTCTAAAGAAAAGGACTTTAAGCCCTTCATTTTTTTTGAAAGCTTATTAAGGATTTTTTGAGACTTACTTATTTCAGTTTGCGCGTTCGCTTGGTAGCAAGAAATAAACAGCAAAGAAAACAATAGAAATGACTTCATAGGAATATTTTTCAGTGCAAATATCAGACATTGTGCCAAAATTCTCGCACTAAATTTTAATGAATTGTGAAATTTTAAATTCGGCACCAACCTTTACACGAAGAAAGTACGTTCCTTTTCTCCAGCTTACGGTATTCAAGGATAGAAAATGTGAACCTGATTCCAAACTTTCCTCCGCATAATAACATCGTTTTCCCATGAGATCAAGCACTTCAATGCTCACTTCGCTTGAATCTCTGAGTATTAAGGCAAATTCGCCCAGGTCTTCCAATGGATTTGGTGAAATGGGGCTTACAGAAAAATCACCTTCTTCAATAAGTAAACATCCGTTGTTGTTAGTTAGCGTCAGTTCTGGGGTTAAGTGAATGGCAGATAGATCCACTTTAACACAGAGGAAATCTTCTATTTCGTTTTGGGATATCCCATCTAAGGCTGGACTATTTTCGAATACATAATAAAAAGAATTGTTAGGCAATATAATATCAGTTAATGAACCACTTAGTCGCGGAATGCCTGAAACGGATAAAAATAAGTTCCCGCCAAGAATTGGTACAGTACCAAGGTTTTGAAGCTCACAGCCTATGATTGCTTGTCCATTTTGACTTCCTAAGTAAAGTTGTTTGACGCCAATATCAAGAATAGCTTCACTTACAGGAATCATGGTGAGCGTGGTGTCCTGACATCCGTATGGGTTACTTGTAATGCTGTATATTGAAATAAGTTCACCAACAAGTGAGTCAGGTATGGTATAATTAATTGCGTTTGTATCGAGATACGAGATGCCATTGACGATCCAATTGATTTGATTCACACCCGCAGCAGTGGAGTTGAGTTCTAATTCGTCGCCGGCAACACAAATGGCTGGTTCATAAACAAAACTGCTACTTAGTCCAGGATTTACATTAACCTGAATTAGTGTATCGGCTTGGCAGCCCATGTTCGAAACTGCGGAAAGTGTTAAAAACTGAATCCCCAAGGTGGTAAAAGAGTATTGCCCGTCAATTCCAGTAAATGGATATTGTAAATTGACCAACCAAAAGGTGCTGTCAATGCTACCATTCGATATGGTACTTAAACTTGAAAACACCGTGGGATTGTCTTTACATGCAGGTGCTACGTTCCAATTTAAATCGGGCATCGGATGAATTGTGACCACTTGAGTACTTGTGTCCGTACACCCATTGCCTGCATAACAAATCAATGAAACTGAATAGTTCCCGGAGCTAGCATAAAAACAAGGAGCATTGATTGCTGTAGAATTTGAACCATTTCCAAAATCCCACAGCATCGATTGAATGCCTGTGCTGTCGTTTGCAATACTTGCGTTTACAGGAGCAGTTATGGTTTGTTCACAGCTATTGTTGATTGTGAATATTGAACTCGGTGCTGCTGATACGTTGAATGTATATTGTGCCGTGTCGGAACATCCAAAGGTGTTTTGCGCCACCAAAGCAATTTGATTCAATCCGGCTTGACTAAACATGTGGCTTCCAATGCTGTCTGTATCTACTATACCTCCAAGATAATCCCAAGCATAGGTGCTGAGTTGATTACCGCTTAGGTCGCTTGCTTGAAATATGATAAGCTCATTATTACATGATCCGCTGTGTTGTATGTTTAAGGTTGGAGGCACCTGAACATAAAAGGAGAAGGTATCTAACGAACTGCAATTATCACTTGCAGTAACCTCGATTGAGCCATAGATCCATCCCATGCTAGGGAAGGTAGTTTGAACCGTGTTTCCATTTAATTGAATTCCATTGGAAAAACTCCATGCCTGACTTGTTATGGTAGCAGGTAATGGGACACTGGATTGATTTGAACCTTGAAATAAGCTATTGGTACAATAGGTAATTGGAAGGGATAGGTTTATCGTTGGGGCTGTTCCGTTCACATTGACCAGTATCGTGTCTTGCGCAACACATCCATTAATATTCGTTGACGTCAAAGAAATCATAACCATTCCTGTGTTAGTAATAGGGAAGGAGCTTCCGGTGCTTCCGTTATTCCATGCGTAGGAAATGGTTTGTTGCGCGCCTTGCTGTAGCGACACCGCATTGCCAATACACAAGGAGGTATCGTTTCCGAGGGAAGCTGTCAAGGGGTAAGCGTCAAGCGTGAAGGTGGCCTGTTGTGTTGGGGAAGCACATCCACCTGCGCCTGTAACTTGCACGCTGTAGGTTCCGCTTTGAGTAATCGTTAGTTGATTTGCAGTGGACCCGGTATTCCACAAGTGCGTAAATC
>JAIXRD010000201.1 GCA_027485365.1 Cryomorphaceae bacterium
CCATATGAATCGTGGTTCCCTCAGGAACGAGTTCAAAAAATGCTTGATACACATGGAAATCTGTAAGTACGTCTGTTTCTGGCAGAAACGAAGGCATGCGGTCCTTGATTTCATAATCCAATTGCTTCCATTTCCCAAAGTAATTCACCGATGCTTTATTGGAAAGTTGGTCATTTAATACTTGAAAAAACGAAGCGGGTTCACACACCAACGAATGACTGAGTTGCTGATAGGTATCCATTGTAGGAAATGAGATTCCAATGCGAATGTGCAGGTGTAACTTACTTTTTCGCAAGAAGGATTTAATGCGTTTTGAAACTACGGCTCCACCAAGGCTAATTAGAACTTCCGGCATGAAGTCTTCTTCATTCGTTTTATCAATGCGATTCAATGAACGGTCAATGCATGCATTAAACCGCTCGCACCAGAGATTCGACGTGTTTTCTGTTAAGACGACCACATTACTGTTTGATGCAAATATTTCAAGCGCCTGCAATAAGGCTAAGTCCTCTGAAAGTTGTCCGCACAATACCATCACCTTTTTCCCTTCGATCTCTTTGGCTATTGTATGTATGGCTTCTTTGCTTGGGGAAAAATTTTGAAGTACCGTAATGTTACGTTCAAAGGCTCTTTCCTTTGAGGCTGTTTGATATAAGGGTTCGGAAAGCCCTACATTGATATGGGCAGGACCATAATGTTGGAGTTTGTCAAACAAGATCGCGGTTTCACGTTGATGTTGCCATAGGGTCTGATCGCTTAATGGACCATCTTCCAAGTGAACAACACTGTGCGTGAAATCTTTGAATAAATTCAATTGGCGAATCGTTTGTCCATCGCCTTGATCGGTCCAGGCTTGGGGACGGTCAGCTGAAACTACCAATAAGGGGATGTTTCTGTAATATGCTTCGGTTATGGCCGGAAGGTAATTTGCGGGTGCTGATCCCGACGTACAACATAAAACTACCGGTTGATTAAGCCGTTCTGCCATGCCTAAGGCAAAGAATGCAGCGGATCGCTCATCATGTATTACTGTGGTGTGGAAATATGGGTCAGAATCAACGGTGATTGCGAACGGGGCATTTCTTGATCCAGGCGAAAATACCCAATGAGAAATGTTACGCGCTTTGCATTGGTCCACCACCAATTGTACTACCCATTTATCGCTGCACATCATACGGTAAAGTTACTAGATTTAAAGGAGGTCAAAGAGTGTTTTACTTTTATTTTCTGTTTCTGTCCATTCTAATTCCGGCACAGATTCATCCGTTATTCCTCCGCCAACAAATGCGAACAGTTCATCATCAATTAATTTAGCGCAGCGCAAATTCACATAACAATGCGTTTGATGTGCCTCAAACACACCAATATATCCAGTATATAATTCACGGCGATGGATTTCTAACGCCTCATACACTTGTTTTGCCATGTTGCGCGGTAAGCCACAAACCGCTGGAGTTGGATGCAATTGCTGGATTAATTGCCCTTCGCGTTTGGAATCGATGTTGAATGTAATGTCTGTTCGTAAATGCTCAACCGGACCTGCATGGTGAAGGTATGGACCATCAACTTCAACATCCCCAAGGGTTAACCCGTTTATTCCCTCAAGAATAAAATCTGTTACCAATAGTTGTTCTATTTCTTCTTTTTCAGTCCACATTCTGTTTTCATTCGCTTTTTTTGTCCCTGCTAAAGACATGACAAAGCAATGAGAATCAATACGTCTGAGCAAGATTTCTGGCGTGGCTCCTATCCATGAACCCAAATTTTCATCCTCAAAATAGTAAACAAAAGCTTGCGGATAAGTCTGCATTAAACGCTCAAAATAGGAAAATCGCTTACTTTGTTTTAGGGGGCGTTTAATCACTCGAGAATAAACTACTTTTTTTAATTTGCTATTTTGAATTCCATCCGTAATGCGGTCCAAGGCCATTAGGTATTCGCCTTTTGTTGCCTGATGCGGTGGGTTTTGTGATTGTACAACAAAGGGCCTGGCAGGATTTGTTTTAAAGACATAGCGTTTTTCACCATCCGCGTTGGAAACAACAAATCCACTCGGCGTTTCATCCATGGATATGGGGTGAAATTGACCGTGGCATGTTACAAGTTCATGTCCTGGAATTCGGTAATAAAGCACCATCCTATTTTTTTATTCGCATGATGGTTAAACGTCCGGTGCAAACTAATTGTTCGGTTGTTTCCTCATGAATATCAACTTGCCAAATGTGTGTACTTCCTCCCGGATGAATCAGTGTCCCTGTAGCTATTACGTTTCCATTCCGCACCGCACGAATATGTTCGGCGTTGATGGAAAGACCAACCGGACGTTCTTTTGTTTTGTCAGCCATGAGAAAACTTCCAAAAGAGCCTACGGTTTCTATGAGCGCCGCAGAAGCTCCACCATGTAAAATCCCCATGGGTTGATGCGTTCGTTGATCTACCGGCATTTTGAATTTTAAATAATTAATCCCGAGTTCAATACATTCAATTCCCAGGGCTTCCATAAGGGTATTCTGGTTTAGTGCATTCACTTCTTCAAGGGTAAATTGTGTAAAATCCATGGGGTAAAAATACAATGAAAAGTCCTATGGTGTATTTGGTATGTGTTCTTTACCTACCTTTGTATCGTTCTTTGGTTTCCGTTCACTCGGAATTAAAAAGGAATCCGGTGTAAATCCGGAGCTGTATCTGCAGCTGTAAGCACTGTAAGCGGTTGATAACCACTGTGAAAACGGGAAGGTAACTAGCGTTGGTGTAAGCCAGAAGACTTGCCTTTGAGCAGAGAGAAGACTTCAGAATAAAGTCGGACTCGGTTATAGGGCGTATTGTACCTATTCGATTCCCTCTTTTTTCATCTGCTAGTTTTTAGTTTAGTAACCGTTTAAAAACAGAACGAATGAAAAAGGTATTGTTAATTGTAGGTTTGGGCCTAAGCGTGTGCATGCAAGCACAGAATTATTTGCATCAAGTATTAATCTTAAACGAAGGGTATTTTGATTACAATTTGAATCAAATTGTGACTCCTGTGACGGTGGGTTCTTACAATCCGACAACGCAAACCTACCAGGAAGTAAGTACGATAAATAACATGCGCTTTGCCTCCGACTTAATCATCGATGGGAATGCATACTATGTAGCTGCAGATTCTAAAATTTTAAAGTATGATTTGAATGCACATAGTTTAATCGCAGAAGTTAATTGCCCGGGTGTAAGAAACTTAGCCGTGAGTCAAGGTAAATTAATTGCCACTCGAGGGGAATACTTAACTACCTATGACTCATATTTGCATGTATATGATGCGAATTCCTTACAGTTGATTCAAGCCATTGATACCGTGGTTGGGCCGAAGTGGGCCGCACAGAATATCGCCGTGGTTGGAGATAAAGCCTATATCGCAGTGAACAACGGCTACGAGTGGGGGAATGAAAAAGGGATTGTAGGCGCACTAGATTTGACAACACTAACATACGGTAACGAGATTGATTTAGGTCCGGACGGTAAAAACCCTGATAATTTAATGGTGTATAACGGGAAGTTATATACGGTAAACAATAAAGATTGGAGTGGATCTTCTGTATCTGAAATCTCCTTGGTTTCTGGTGTTGCGAATACCGTGAATTTGGCGAATGCAGGTACAGGGTGCGGAACTTCTGCCTTGCGTGACGATAAATTAGTGTATCAAATTTCAATGGAAACAACCTTGAATGAATTTGATATGAGTGTAATGAATACCACGGGTCCGGTTGTGGGTCACCAAACAAGTTATTACGAGTTGGCACAAGAACCGGTAAGTGGTAATTTCTATTGTTCAGAAACGGATTTCTTCTCTTACGGAACGGTACATATTTTCGACGGAACCAATACTGAGATTACTCAATTTGCTACAAGTACTTCGCCAGGAACGGTCGTGTTTGATGTACGCCCAAGCGTAGGATTAACTGAAATCAGTGAAGGCTTAGCGGTTTATCCAAACCCCGCAAATGATTTGGTAACCGTAGATCACGTGGGAGAAAAGTTGGTTTATGCCCTAGACGGTACCTTACTCTTATCCAGTAATGAGCCTACGTTAAATATCAGTTCCCTTGCATCGGGAATGTATGTGATCGCGGTGAATGGACAAAAAACAACGATCGTTAAGCAATAAGCGACTCTATTAGCAAAGAAAATTAAAGCGATTTCGGTCGCTTTTTTTGTGGCTGATTATTGTAAGAACCGACTCCATCTGAGTCGTACACCTTACTTTTTCTCATGAAACCTTCCAACCTCAGCAATCATGCTGGTGTAGGATTGATACCATTGCGCGATGCCCAAGGATTTGGCTTCTTCATGGATGGGGTGGGAGGCCCACGCTCGAATCGATTCCATATCCTTCCAGTAACTAATAAACATACCGCGTCCGTCCTGCTTCATGCTCTCATACCCCAAATAACCGGGCATTTCCTTCACGAGTTCAAGCGTTTTTTCATCGTAGGCTTGATATCCGTCAAGGTTATCTGCTAAGTAGTAATTGAAGATCGAAGCATAAAAAGGTGCTTCCGGTGGAGTAGGGGTGTGCCAATGAATCATGAATGCTTATTTCTCATTAAACAAGGTTTTTCTGAGTTCAGGAAAACGATAAAATGCCACGAGAAACAACACGGTTTGCACCACGCACGGAGCAATAACCGATTGTCCATGTTCAAGGTGTGTAGCAATGGCTCCACCCATATAGGCAGACAGGAGTAGGGTACCCAGAATTCCAGTGCGCGGAATAATAAAAAGAATCAAACAAATCAATTCAATAATTCCGATATATAAATACGTAGAGGCATCAATTCCGAATTGTTCAGCCATCTTCAATGCTTCTGCATTGGCCATGAGTTTACCAATGGCACTGCCTAAAAATGCTAAGGAAATTAATCCATTGAGGACCCAAGCTACGGTTTTGTTTGTTTTCATTGGTATGATTTATCTTGGATAAAATTTCAATTTCCGGACAAACTTAGGGATTATTTAACGATTCGGTGAGCAACTCAAAAAATTCAATGCGATAGTTTTCTAACCGAGTAAGGCTATTTCTTTAATGATTGGATTTTAGTTGTATTTGATTGAAAGAAAAAAACAAAATGCACATCGGAGAAACTTAACGTCGTCATCTGTTTATTTGAGTGAAAAAAGAATCGGAATGACCATTTTCACGTTCACTTGTTTACCGTAGTTTGTTCCTGGTTTCCAATTTGGCATCTGTTTCACCAAACGAATTGCTTCGCGATTTAACCCATTAATTCCTTTTGCGATGGTAACCTCTTCGATACTTCCTGTTTTCGTAACCACACATTGCACATAAATTCTTCCTTCGATTCCATTTTCTTTCATTTCATCCGGGTAAATCATATTTTCTTGGAGAAACTTAATCATTTCGGACATTCCTCCTGGAAATTCGGGCATCACTTCCGCATAGGACAGGACTTCTTCCGGATTTGTGGCTACTTCTAATTCCGACATAGGTTCATACGTTATTCCCCCAGAAATAGGAGGTTCGGGTTCGGGAATTATGGAGACTTCACCTGTAAGTTCTACTGGACGAATAAAGTGTTGTTTTTTATTTTTTTTTACGCTGTCATTACTGCGTGTATTCTCAACTGAATTATTTTTTTGCGTATCTACAGGATCAATTGTTTGCCTCTCAATTTTTGGCTTTTCAATTGTTTTAACACCGTTTGAATCGGTCTCGCAGGAATAGAACAAACTTGAGCAAACCACTGCCAATATTAAAAATGCATTAGCACGAAATCTTGGTTGACTGAGAATCGCAATCAATTCTGGAAGATCCTCTTCTTTAATATCAAATTGTTGTTGGTTCATTCTACCACAAACGGATCCATTCGGGTTTTCAATTAAATAAGTGATAATTTCCGCCCTGCTTTTTTGGGTAAAATCGATCACTGATTTATCGCATTGGTCGCAATGCCTTGCATGAAGTTTGATTTGCATATGCTCCCAGTTTGCAGGACAGGGTTCAACAATAGATACTTTCATACGTTCAATTTTTCAGCAATTATTTAGTCGATATTAAACATAATGAATTTTTGGATGATAACCTTATTATTAGCACACTCATTTGAGATTGTAAATTGACTTATTTCACTAGTGGAAATGTAACCAACGGTGATTTCTACTTTTTTTCCGCACCCTTCGATACGTCCTTTGGACTACTCAGGGTGCGGAAATCTTATAAAAAAAGCAATCAGAAATGATGGCTTTTTGATGATTTATTAAATTTCAACCTTGAAAATAATTCAATTAAGAAAATCATTTGCAAAAACATCACGATATTGTTACCTGTTTAAGTGCGAAAATGAAAGTTGCTGATCTTTGTCGATTAACAGGAAAGCATAGGGCGACGATTTCGAAAGTAAAAAGTCTGCTTTAATTTCTTAATTTCTTTACCCTGTCCGAAAATTTTCAATTGGTTCAATACCCAAATTCGAATACTTCTTCCGACTATCGATTATCAATTAGTCGGAAGAGCATAAAATCCAAACACAAAAAAAACGGATAATTTCTTACCCGTTTCGTTTTAAATATAAATTGAATTTAATAATTTATTTTGGTATTTTGGCTGAAGCCCAAAATTTCATATTGGAATCGTTTGAACCGTAAAACATAGGTGTTGCTGATTTTTCATCGAAAATAAATGTTTGGTTTGTTCCTGTACTTCCGCAGGAATTACTCATCCAAGTAGTGGAAATATTATTACCCGAAACTGAATATTCATAAACCGCAATACATTCGGGATAAAGGTTAGACCACGATTTGGCATAACCATATTTATCAAAATTCATATATACTTTCACATTACCCGCAGAACAAATAAAAGTGGATTTTTTTAACTTTTCAGATACTGTTTGAGCAGATACCGAAAATAACATTAATACAAATCCAAATGAGAGTAAGATTTTCATAAAATAGAATTTAAAATTTTAACAAATATATTATTTTATCAGAATAAAGTTACTTTCTCCCGAAACAGCTTTTCCTTTGTATAAAGTAAATTGTATATTATCTCCTGTGCTTAAAAACATTCCATTGAGATAAGCAAAACTTTCGTATGGAGTTATGGAAACGTTGATAATATTAAATACAGCGTTATACTTATTGGTTAATTTAATTCCATAAGTATTATATTCGGAAAGATATCCGTATTCCATAGTTAATCCATCTACGGAATTATAGAATTTTTTACCATCCATATAGGTAATAACATCAGTTTCTGAATTAAATTGCCCAAATACTCCAAAAGAAGAAAAAGCAATTAATAATGCAATAAATATTTTCATAAAATAAATTTTAAAATTTTAACAAATATATCAATTAACACTAAAATAATTAAGTAATTGTATAACAATTTCCGTTGATGATTTACTACGCACTTCTTTTTGATGATTTTCATACCATTTAAGGCATCTTTTCTTCAAACATATCATATTCTTATTATCACATTCAAAATGGCTTGTACACGAGCAAAATGAAATTATCCGTTTTTATGGTTCAACATTGATTAAACCCATATACGGAATAAACTTAACTCACTTATTCCCCTTTGCTCTATTGTGTGTCTTGCACAACTTCGAAGG
>JAIXRD010000147.1 GCA_027485365.1 Cryomorphaceae bacterium
ATTTAACATGGAAATATGGAAAAGATAAACCCTAGAAAATAAAAAGTATCTTGAATTCACTAACTTTGAGTTAAATCATTAAAATCAATCGTATGAAAAAATTGTTACTTAGTTTAGTTTTTGGAGCATCTATCGCTTCAATGAATGCACAAGTTCTTACCAATGGGGACTTCGAACAAGCGGCTACTCCGCTACTTCCTGGAGTTGCCACAGATTGTCCAGGATGGGGAATCGGTTTATACACCATGGAAACTGTGAATGCCTATGCAGGAAGTCAATCTGCGAAACTCATGACTATTGTGGATGCAGCGACAGCAGCCATTTTACAATGGCCATCGGATACAATCGCAGGATTAATGCAACAAGTAGTTACTGGTTCTTGGCCAAATGCAGGGTCTCTAACCTTAAATTTTGCTTATAAGCACATCGTTTCAGCGGGAGATACGGCTGTAGTGGCTTGTCAGTTTGTTGATACAATGGGTGCAGGTGGAAATGATGACGTATTACTTTTTCAAGCCATTGGCGCATTTGGAGGAAATTCAAACGGATGGCAAACCGCTTCTATTCCAATGGACCCGATTCCTGGTGGAATGGGAACCGCGAATAGTGTAATTGTACTAGCAACATCATCTATCGGTGCAGCATTTGGAACTGGAAATGGCATTCCTAACAGCACCTTGTGGTTAGACAACGTATCAATTGCTGGCGGTGTTAATGTAATTGAATTGGCTGCATCAGTGAATGTATATCCTAATCCAACAAATGGTGCGTTGACATTTGATGCTTCAGAAGCGATTTCAGGTGTTGAAATCTACGGAATGGATGGCAAGTTAGCCTTAAGTGCAACTACAACAAACGTTGACATTACTTCCCTACCAAACGGAATCTATCACTACAGTGTAATGACTGTTTCAGGTAAGGTATTTAAAGGAAAAGTTTCTAAAATCTAAGAACCCCTTTTGAAAAAATTAAAGCTCGCTTCGGCGGGCTTTTTTTATGGGTTATAAATTTATACTTTGAAAAAATACACTTAAAGGTACTTGATAATAATCTAAGATTGTCTTTAATGTACTCAGCGTAATATTCACACGGCCTGTTTCAACTCTAGAAATGTGAATGCCTGTATCATTATAAAAATCTTCTTGCGTTAAATTTCGTTGCTTCCTCAAGACCTTTAATCCATCTACTGTAGAACGTAATAATTTTTGGTCTTTGAGTTGTGCTTTTGCCATCGTCACAAAATGACGAATTCATCAGTGATTTTTTAATGACTTATTTGTCATTTTAATTTTTTAATGTATATTCGTGACATATTTGTCATTTTTAAAATTAAAAACTATGAAAAAACTACTATTATTTATTGCTTTTGGCAGCTTGTTTGGAAGTATTGTGGCGCAATCTAGAATTCATCTAATAGAAAACAACCCAACACTTATTAATCACATTAAACCGAAGAAAAAACAAACTCTAAAAAACATCACTTGCCAAGATACATTGAGATATGCAGAGGCCAAGGAAGAATTTTTATCAGCTAACCCAACATATTATTCTATGGAATTATGGAATGCTGACAATGAAGAAATTTCCTTAGCATATACCGCATCATTTACCCATTCAATTTACGGATTAGAAATACTTGCAAAGCGTAATTTATCTTCTGTACCTACAAGTGTAGTATTACAAGCCTCAATTTATTCAGCAAACCAATCCTTTGAACCTACTACACTCATCGGTTTAGCGACATTTACAATATCGATTGCTTCAAATTTTTATTACTACACCGTTAATTTCCCTAACCCTTTAGTAGTAAACGGTAATTATTGTGTAGTTATAAAACCAATAACACCAAACAGTATTGTTGATTTATATATTAACGACGTCGCAGTTAGTAGTTACGACGAGACATTTTGTAAATTTAAATCGGATTTCTACGCGTCCAGCAGCGGTAATTGGATTTCAATTCCAAATATTATTGAATTTGGTACTCAGAATTTCGAACCTTTGATTGCACCAATAGTAAGTTATCCTCTACAAACACAAATAACAGCCAATGAGCAAATTATTTGTAAAGGTGAAAACTTGGCATTAAATGCTCAAATTAATCCGAATGGTATTTATGGAAATAGATTCTACAACTGGTATTCATTCTTGTCCCATTTTAATCCCGGTACAATTGACTCCACGCTGAATTGGCAAACACCTAATTCAACAATTTCGATTAATTCTTATGGCACTCAAACAAACGTTCAATATAACACTGTCGCTCAACATAATGTCACACTGCTAAATAATTTTGGTTTATACTCAACATGCCTTGACCAAGACACAGTTATAATTACCATTAACGAGCCTAGTACAAACGCCGGAAATGATATCACCCTTTGCGAAGGGGAAACAGTTACACTAAATGGCTCAGGAGCGAATACATATACATGGGATAATGGTGTTTCAAACGGTGTAGCATTTACTCCCTCAAATTCAGGTACGTATGTTGTTACAGGAACCAGTACATATGGGTGCTCAAAGAATGATACATTAGAAATAACTGTTAATGCTATTGATAATGTTACCATTACAGAAACACATCTCGACTCTGTTACAATAAATAATACAACTTACTATGAAACAGGTCTCTACACCCAAACCTTAACA
>JAIXRD010000151.1 GCA_027485365.1 Cryomorphaceae bacterium
ATATTGTCCGGGTTGATTAATAACAGGGGTAAAGGTATTCCCTCCAGAAACCACACCCGGTCCTGACCCTGATGCAGTAGAATTAACCGAGTTTACAACGCCATTTCTTACTCCCAACCCTGTGATACAATCTAATCCATTTTGAGGAGTTGTCGTGTAATCAAAATCTGGAGCAGAAAGCACGTTCACTACAAACTGATCTTGGACAGCAGGACAATCTCCCAATTGTACCTCTACGTCGATGGTACCGCTGATGGTATTTCCTGTAACATTACTTGCAGCATTAAAAGTCGGCACGTTTCCAGAACCTGAAGCCCCCAAACCGATATTCGTATTGTTATTGGTCCAAGTAATGTCTGCACCTGGAGGCGTAGAAATGTAATCGTCTGGGTTTACTGGAGCGCCTGGGCATACTGTAAAATCAAGATTTGTATTAATTACCAATTGAGGCTGAACAGCCACTGTGACAATCGCTGTATCACCCGGACATGCCGCATTTTGAACAGCAACAAAATATAGCACTGAATCTATTGTGCTACCCGAATTATTCAAGGTTTGAGCGATATTGCTTCCTGTGCCATTTCCAGCCCCCGTTATGGTATTCGGGTAAACCGCGGTCCATGTGAATTGCAAGTTATCAAGGTTACTTGTAATGTCTATATCTGTTGTTTCACCGTTACACAATTCATAAAATAAGGGGTCAACATTTGCATTCGCTTGTGGATTAACAGTAATCACGTGGACGTCTGCTGAATCAGTTGAACACTCCACGGTGGCTTCTATTTGAATGGTACCTGTTTCGTTGGTATTGTTTTGTGGTAAAAGCGCTGAAAAAACTACTGGCGTTACACCGCTACCTGAAAGCACCGTGATGTTGCTAATGTTTGTTGTATCTGTAATGTTCCAATAAATCCAATAATTTGGTTGATCAGAAGTCATGGTAAACTGAACGGTTGAATCACCACTACATACCGTTTGATCGTATAGTGAAAAAGAAAGATGCGCCTCAGGTTTAATTACTAATGAATCTACATGAACATCCTCTCCGCAGAAATTACCGGTAGTCATTGTAATATAATAGGTTCCTGGCTGACTAAACAACACTTCCACGTCATCTGTACCGTTGGTCCATTGCGTGTAATCATATGTAGCACCTGTAAACCCGTTGTTAGAACCAAGGGTACCGCTATTTACAGTAAAAGTATTAGGCGTAATGGTCCAATAAAAACCATAGGTTGTGTCACATCCGTTTTGATTTACTGTCTCTCCTCCATCCGACTCATTAGTAAATGTTACAGGCGCTAGCACACACATGGGCGACTGTGGTGTATAGCTAAAATCTGCAGTAGTACCTGTGGAAATCGTAATTGGCCCTACCGTTACAACCGTAGGTAATCCATTGTTAGAACAAATATTTTGGGCGACAACCGTGGCCGAAAATGCATTCTCAATCGGAGGAAACCCTGGCGCAAAGACATAATCAACTCCGCAGGAAGATGTATTGAACAAGTGGTTAATTGTGGTGTCGTTTGTTGTGGTAAATACTTGCGAAGGAGAACCGTCTGAAAACGATACCGTATAGGTAATTGGAACGTCATTAGACAGAATATCGATTGAATATGGCGAAGGCAAGCACGTATTAGAACCAATTCCAGCTACCGTAACCAAGGGCGCATTCCCATTAAATACAGTGTAAGAAGCTGAATTGGTACAACCGTTTTGAGTTACTGTATGAACTAAGGTAAATTGACCAAGCGGATAATTGTGTGAGATTTGTGAACCAACCATACTAAAATTGGTAGAAGTCGAACCATCGCCCCAAGAAAACGTTTGTGAAACCGCGTTGTTGAATTGAGAATTAAAGGTGAAAATTGCCGAATCTATGGACCCACAATTTTTAAATATGGTCTGTCCGTTTTGTGTGGTTGTCCCATATCCACCGCCCGTAGAGGCCAATGTTAATGCTGCATTAGGTAGCGCATTTACATCAATCGTTCGTGTAAAGACACTTGCTGGAGTACCATTGTTATTATTAACAGTAAGCGTAACAGTGGTTGTTGGAGCCGTTGCCGTATTGTAGGTTACGGTATGTGGACCAGCGCCAACAGCGGTTGCAGGCGTAGCACCCAATCCAAAATTCCAAGAATATGTAGTTCCTACAATGGTCGAAGTAGAGGTATTTGCAAAGGTGATGGTACTGCCTTGACAAATAGTAATGGTACCACCTACTGCCGCTGGAACAGAACTAAAACTAGCAGTTGGAGCTTGTCCAAAGGTTACAAGGGATATAATGAATCCAGTAACTAAAAATACGTTTTTAAGCATTGGGTCTGTATAGATATTAGAGCCCAAAGGTAAACAAATGTATCAAAGTAACGAAATCCAGTCTACGTGCTTTTTTAAACGTTCAATTGTTTGTTCCTCTTCGGAACCCTTATCAGGAACATAATTATATTTCCAAGTTGCTGAAGGCGGCATACTTAATAAAATTGACTCCGTTCTCCCGTTGGATACAATTCCAAATTTTGTCCCACGATCGAATAACAAGTTGTATTCCACATACCTTGATCTTCGTAAGGCTTGCCAATCGACTTGTACTTGCGTTGCTTCTGGATGAATTTCAGAGGTTTGATCCTTGTAAAGTACAGGAAAATTCCTCCCTAAGGCTAAGCAAAAATCAAAGATTTTTATCCTATCTTCATCAGATTCTGGAACTAAATGATCGAAAAAAATACCTCCCACTCCTCTTGTTTCATTTCGATGCGGTAAATAGAAATAATCATCAGCCCACGCTTTGTATCGTTCATAAACTGTTGGATTGTAAGCATCACACACCGATTTCAACTGCTTATGAAACCGAGCGGCTTCCTTGATGTTCACATACATTGGAGTTAGGTCAATTCCACCACCAAACCACGAATTACCTTCATTGGTTTCGAAGTATCGAACATTCATGTGGATTGTTGGATGCAAGGGATGCAAGGAATGCAAAACAATAGAAACGCCTGTTGCCAAAAAGGAATCCCCGCGCATTCCCATCTGTGTTTTCATGGCTTCAGTAATCTCTCCAGTAACTTTTGAAAAGGCTACTCCCCCCTTTTGAATTACGCGTCCATTGTCAATCGTCATGGTAACTCCTCCACCACCTTCTGCTCGTTCCCATGCATCCGATTGAAATGCCCC
>JAIXRD010000335.1 GCA_027485365.1 Cryomorphaceae bacterium
ATGTAATCAAACACAATACACCCAGATTGAAACCCCTGAACCATAAAAGTTGTGGTTGCACTTGGGGATGTTTGAATCGTAAATAAATTGGGGTAATTCGTTAAATAAGATGGTGACCAAAGCACAGAATCAACCATTCCGGTAGCTTGTAAAGTTACCACCGTTCCTGAATCTACATACTGATCCGGACCTGCATCGATGCTTGGACTAATTACCGTTAGCGAAGTTTGAGCCGTATCGTAACTAACAACACCATTAAAGGTACAGCTGCAAATTACAAGAAGTTGATTCGATGCGTGTGTTGGAATCAATGAAAATGGACCAGACCCATTAGATAGTATCGAATCACCATTCACATACCACGTATACAAGGCCGTTCCTGGACAAGAAGTACTTGCACTCAATTGTATCCCCTCGCCAACGCAAATAGTGTCATTTGCGGGAAATATCAAAAACTGAGCACAACCCCATGCGCTATTTATCACCATTAACAAAACAATAACAAGACGCGACACAATACGATTTTACAATTAAAATTAATGGTTTTCAATGGCTTATTGCAATGCCATTGCCCAAACGACGTGCAAACTACCGATTTTTTTACGAATTTTGGCATACTTATCGAAGGGATTCGAAGAAATTAAAAAGCTACAGTATGCAAAAATTTACCCTTACCTCCATTTTTTTCATAGCATTTACATTAAACCACTGGGGACAACGCTTAGATTATGACCATTCTTCCAACTGGTTTTTCGGCATCAATGCAGGAGCAACTTGGAGTTGTACAGATGTTGAGAACGAAACCAACGGCGGCTGGGGCTTAACCTTAGGGAAATCATTCAATTTTAAAACGGGAAGACGTGTAAGTTTTGATTTTCGGGGTAGATACCTTCATGGAAATTGGTATGGACAAGATTACGATACAAGTTCGCTTAACTCATACATCGGTGGTCCACTAAGCGCCTACAAGGATTCATTTAACATGACGGCTCACAATTTTTATAACGACCAACATCGCTTGGCGTTTGAATTGGTATTACACGCCAATCGTTTTGCAGAACGAACCAATTGGGATCCGTACATTTTTGGAGGAATTGGGGTTACTTGGAGACAAACCTGGGGAAACCTAAGCTATAACGACAGCAGTTTATATGACTACCCCGACATGCTTGCCGGAGGAAACATTGCTAGTGCAATAACCACAAATATGGATAACTCCTACGAAACCCGCTTGGATCAATTGAGTGGTTTTAAGTGGAATGCAAAGTGGATGCCGAGTTTGGGTATCGGATTAGGATATATTATCGGGCCACGTTTTTCCATTGGTATCGAACATAAAACAACATTTACTGGAATGGATGATTGGGACGGTGTGGTTTCAAGTAATCGCATTAAAAATGACTGGTACCATTACACTTCAGGTTATATGCAATTCCGTTTTAAAACTCGAGAAAAAGATCCAAAACCTGAAGAACAAACGAATACGATAAATAATATAAATAATTTCACTACCAATTGCATTGCCCCTACACTTTCTATTCGAGACAAACAATACACAAGCACCTTGAGTACGGCGAGCTTTACCCTTGGAACCACTCAAATCGGGCAGTCAAATCAATTAACTGTAAAAGATCAACAAGGAAATTTGGTTCCCTTTACGTTTAATTCCACAACACGCGAACTCACCGTAAGCGTCGCCTTAAAACCTGGAATAAACACCTTCACCATATTTGCGCAAAACGAATGTGGATCAGCCACCGAAACGATACAAATCACCTATAATGATTGCCAATTTCCACAAATCACGTTAACTAATCTCATTAAGGATTCAAGCATTACGGTAAGCACCAATACCATTAATGTGGGAGCAATCATTCAACATAGCACCTTGAATGCCCTTAATTTCTTTGTGAATGGAATTAAATCAAATGGGTTTGCTTACAATGTAGCGAACCATGCATTTCAAGCCACCGTTGCCCTTAACCCGGGAAAGAACTTAATTAAAATAGAGGCTAATAATCCATGTGGATCTGCCTATGCAGTGACTGAAGTAATTTATAATAACTGCATTACGCCGCAACTTCAATTAATCAATCCAACCAGCAGTGGCATTACAGTTAGTACCGCGGCACAAAAAGTTCAGATAAAAACCATCGGATTCAATGCCAAAACAGAATTAAGTGTACTGCTCAACGGACAAGCAACCAACACCTTTACTTGGATTAACAATGTTATTGAAATCCCTGTAACCCTGAAGCCAGGCAACAACACCATCACGATTAATGGGACGAATCCTTGTGGTTCAGAATCTGTAGTTATTGCTATGAATTATCAAGCATGTCAAGCGCCGGTGCTTACTTTACAAACTCCAAACACTGCAAATGTAATTGTAACTAAAGCCGCTTATACGTTGAAGGTGAAAACACAACATCAAACGGCAATCAACCTGATGGTAAACAACAGCATTGTTACAAATTATACCCTCAATGCCGCATCAGGAATCTTAGAATATTCGTTTACATTAAATCCAGGATTAAACATTGTGAGCATCACCAGCTCTAATGGCTGTGGGGTTGATATTGAATCCCTCAACATTACCTACCAAGCCTGCAATGCACCAACCGTGTCTATTTCATCAATCGGTGGCACCACTGCAAATCAAGGTTTTTTATTTTCGGCGAATACAGCAAACATTGCCAACTCACAAGAAATTAAAGTAACTCAAAACGGAACGGCAATTCCATTCACCTTTATCAATGGAAATATTCAGGCTATTGCCACCTTGGCTGCCGGGCCGAACGTATTTAATGTAACCGTAATTAACGGATGCGGCACACAAACACAAACACAAAATGTAGTGTTTAATAATTGCGTAACCCCAACGATTTCTTTAGTTCAACCTACCGCAAGCGGTATCACTGTAAATGAAGCCGGTTATCAAGTTCAATGCGCACTTTCGGGAGTTAACAACGCATCAGATATCACCTTCAAAGTAAATGGACTGGCTAAACCGTTTCAATTCATTAATAACATGTTAACGGCTTCACTGACATTAAATCTAGGAATCAACACGATCAATGTTTCGGTTAAGAATGCCTGTGGGAATGACAATGAGTCGTTCAATATTACATACAAGCAATGTTTAGCTCCATCCATCGTACTAACGAATCCGATCCAAACTACACTAACCACCACCCAAAATACAGCGAACATCTCGTTTACCGCAATTAATTGTTCGTCAGCATCACAAATAGTAATTACAAAAAATGGTAATGTGATTCCGTTTACCTTCCTGAACGGCGTGGGGTCCTTAACTGCCTCGCTTACCCCAGGATTGAATACGTATACCCTAACAGCAACGAACGATTGTGGTAGAGACATTGCCAATATAAACCTTACCTACGACAATTGTGTTGCACCAATTATTGCGATTAACAGTCCAATTCCTTCAACTACAGCAAGCCAAAGTTTAGCTGTAAGCGCAGCGATTCAAAACGTAACGAATGTAAACCAAATTGCCCTCTTATTAAATGGGGTTGGTGTACCGTTTACCTTTAACAATGGCCAACTGAATGCCACACTCACGCTTGTTGCAGGCATTAATAACGTCTCGCTTTCAGTTTCCAATTCATGTGGGTCGGATGTTAAATCAAAAACAATTGAATTTATCCCATGTAAGTCGCCTACAATTACAATAACACAGCCCAATAATTCAGGGTTAACGGTGAGTGCAGCAGGTTACACCTTACAAGCTCAAATTAACAATGCGGACCAAGCAAATCAAATAAGTCTTACGCTGAATGGAACACCGATCACTAATTTCCAATTCTCAAATGGAACACTAACAGCGCCGGTTTCGCTTTCAAATGGGATCAACACCTTTAACCTATTTGTGAATAATGGATGCGGTGTAGATCAGGCATCCACGACCATCCAACTGAGCACCTGTAATTCACCGGTAGTGAGCATTTCTAATGTTAGTGGTCAAACTGTATCAACTGCCGCGTATACTTTAAATGCCGCGGTGCAAGAAGTTGCAAATGCTCAAGGACTTACCTTAACCCTTAATGGACAGGTTACGCCATTTAACTTATTGAATGGTTCAGTAAATTCAACATTCACGTTGCAACCTGGTATTAACAATATTATGCTGTCTGCAACCAACGGGTGTGGAACAGACACTAAATCCATGCAAGTTACCTACGTTCCTTGTACGGCTCCAACTGTCAACATTCAGGGAACCAATGCGACAGTGACCAGTGCTGCTTATGTATTCAATGCTACTGTAAATGGGGTGAGTGCGCAACAACTTAGCTTGAACCAAAACGGTAATCCAGTTCAGAATTTTTCTTTAAATGGAAATGCTCTTACAGCCTCACTTACCTTACAACCGGGCACAAACAGCATTGTCTTATTTGCACAAAATACCTGTGGAAGTGATCGTAGTGAATTGAATGTTATTTATCAGAATTGTATGGCTCCAACGGTTGGTATCTCTCAGTTAAATGATACGGTAGCGCAAGGAATTTATGCCTTTATGGCCAACCTTACAAACATGCCGAACAGTCAAGGAATTACACTATCGCTTAACGGACAAAACATTCCAAGCTTCAATTATGCCAATGGGGTATTAACCGCAAGTTTGAATTTAGCAAATGAAGGCAACACCATTACATTAAATGCGATAAACGCATGCGGCAACGCCTCTCAAAATGCCTCCATATACTACAATCATTGTCAAGCACCGAACATCATCGTAAACTCGGCCCTTCAAGCCAGTGACGGGAACTATCAATATGATGTTACCTTACAAAATGTGTATGATATTGAAGGTGTTTATTTCACCTATAATGGGCAAAATGTACCATTTACCTTTGAAAATGGCGTTATTATAGCGAATGTTACCTTAAATCCCGGAGCAAATACCTTTTACATCACGGCAAGTAACAATTGCGGAACGGATACAGAAACCACTACGGTGACCTTTGCGAATTGTACACTCCCAGAAATCACCATGAATGGAAGCATTGCGAACGGAGGAAGTTCAACCGCAAGCTCGGTTATGATCAACGCATCAGTTAATGGCTATGATGGCAGTACAACCGTTCAAGTTACTAAGAATGGTAATGTAGTTAATGGTCTTTCTTGGGCAACCGGGTCAATTAGCCAAAACGTCAATTTATCTGACGGATTAAATACGATTACAATATCTGCTACAAACGCATGCGGCACGGATACTGAAACGTATACGGTAACCAAATGTAAAACGCCAACCATTAGTTTAGTGAGTCCTGCGTCGAATGTTACCAATGTTTCTTTAGCGGCATATGCATTAACCTTCAACATACAAAATGTGAGTAATGCAAATGAAATAAGTTTGACACAGAATGGCAGCACTTTAGCGGGAATTTCATTAGGGGGCAGCATCGCTACCCTTCCGGTGTTGCTTCAAGCGGGGGCGAATAACTTTAATTTATCTGTGAATACCGCTTGTGGGTCAACGCAAACATCATTTACCATTAACTACACAGCCAACGTAGCTCCTCCAACTAATAATACGAATGACAACAATGGCGGCGTTGAAAAACCAACGAATAGTCCACAAAACAACCAACCGAAACCCGCTAGTACGCCGAATAAAGGTGGTGGCGGTGCAGCACCAAACAATACTCCAACGCCTGCAAAAGAAGTAAAACCTGCGGTAACCCCTACGCCAGCACCAAACAATACCCCAACGCCAGCGAAAGAAGTAAAACCTGCAGTAACCCCTGCGCCAGCACCAAACAATACCCCAACGCCAGCGAAAGAAGTAAAACCTGCAGTAACCCCAACGCCAGCACCAAACAATACCCCAACGCCAGCCAAAGAAG
>JAIXRD010000143.1 GCA_027485365.1 Cryomorphaceae bacterium
AAAGACAAATAGGCATTTCCCATATTAAAATGCGAAGGAGCGAATTCATCAAAAATTAGAATAGAATAATCGTATGCCCAAATCGCTTTTTCGAAATTTTCCACTTTGGAATAGGCATTTCCAAGATTATACCAGGCCATGTTAGCGTAGGGGTTCTCTTCGATATACTTTAAATAGGTATCAATTGAATCCTGATATCTACCAACGCGATCATAGGTAAAACCGAGTTCATACAACAAAGATTCTGAAGTTGGGTTTACTGCGAGTCCTTTGGTGAGCACTTCAATGCTCCCATCCATATCTTTCATTTTTTGGTAAGCAAATGAAATATCAAGATAGATTTCAATTTGATCCTCCTTATCTGCTAAAGGAAGAGCCATTGATAAATAATGTACAGCTGAGGTATAATCCTCCATTTGACTGAAGATTGTACCGTAAGTAACCCATACCTCAAATTGAGGCAACCCTGTTTGTTCTAGCGTGGCGAGTAATGACAAGGCCTCTTTGAACGATTTCAATCCACTAAGGGCTTGAGAAATTCTTAATTTAAATACTGGATTATAGCTAAAGTTGATGTCGGCCATTTCTGCCGCTCTTTTGGCTTTTTTAAAGTCCCCTTCTGCAAAATAATGATCTATAATCGCTTCCATGCGATCACTGTCTATAAACCCAAGGGTACTGCCAGATAAAAAAGATTCGAACAGGGCGAGATCTCCTTCCAGTTGACCATCAAATTGTGCATCATCATCGTCCTCGAACATGTTCCAATTGCTTTTAAGCGAATGTAGCAGATTCGAATCGGGTCACCTAAAAGTTGGGCCCTTTCTTTTCAACAAAATAATGTGGGTTGTTGAAAAGTGAACTAGAGCAAGGAAGCAATTATTTTGTCCATTGTATATCCATCTGCTTCGGCCTTGTAATTACGCACTAAACGGTGACGAAGGATCGGGGCCGCAACGGCTTTTACATCCTCAATGTCTGGCGAAAATTTACCGTGTAAGGCTGCATGACATTTAGCACCAAGGATCAGGTATTGAGATGCACGTGGGCCAGCGCCCCAGGTGATATATTTTTTGGTTAACTCATGAACAAACGGAGAATTTGCACGCGTTTTCGCGACTAATTGAACCGCATACTCCAAGCCATTATCAGCCACAGGAATACGTCGAATTAAGGCCTGATAATCTAAGATTTCTTCACCGGAAATCACGGAATTCACTGCAATCTTTATATCGGAAGTAGTGGCCTTCACAATCGTTAATTCATCTTCATATACCGGATAATCCACCCATACGTTGAACATAAATCGATCTAATTGCGCTTCCGGCAAGGGATAGGTTCCTTCTTGTTCAATTGGATTTTGCGAAAAAAAAAAAAAAAATGGCTTAGGCAATACATAGCTTGTTCCTGCAGCAGTTACTTTACGTTCCTGCATGGCCTCAAGCAAGGCAGACTGGGTTTTAGGAGGAGTTCGGTTAATTTCATCGGCAAGCACCATGTTGGTAAAGAGCGGGCCTTGAATAAACTTAAAATTCCGAGATTCGTCTAAAATTTCAGAACCTACAATATCAGAGGGCATCAAATCGGGTGTAAATTGGATGCGATTAAAACCAATACCCAATGCACTAGAAATGGTATTAACCAATAAGGTTTTAGCCAATCCTGGAACCCCAATAAGCAAGCAGTGTCCACCAGAAAACATAGAAATCAATACTTGATCAACAACCTCTTCTTGTCCAACAATAACCTTATGGATTTCCTCTTTAAGTTTTTTATAACTCGCACTTAAGGCGATCAATTTCTCTGAATCATTCATAGTATTAGTTATTTACCCATTGATGTAGAAAAGGACATGCAAGATATTCTGAATCAATACGAATGTATGCATTTCCGAGTTTGGAATCAACCCATTTATTTATAATTCGAGTACGCTTATCGCTTTCTGCAGCTTGTTTAATCAAGGCATAATCGTCATTCAGATTCGCCTTGTGCGCTGGAACACGTTTCATCAATCGAACAATACGAATTCCTTGTTCACGCGTCATGAAATCCATATACAAATTTGGCTGGGTCACATCCCCCTCTTCCATCGCATCCGTAAGCAGATAGATTTGCTGATCGATTTCATTCAAATCACTCATATCCCACATTTGCGAGGCATTCTTTGGATTGGTAATAATTCCTTTATTTTGTTTTGTTAACGCATCATTTGAAAAACGTGCTACCGCTTGCTCCCATGTCAATTCATTCATTTTAAGCATTCGATAACACGAATCCATGCGTTGAGAGGCACGGTTCACCGCCTTAATGCTAAATTCCGGACGAATTAAAATGTGTAAACACACGAAATCTTCTCCGGCACGGGAAATTAATTTTATAATGTGGTACCCAAACTCGGTTTCAATAATTTCAGAAATCTCATTAGGTTTCAATTTAAAGACCGTAGACTCAAACTGTGGGACCATCATGCCTTTGGTTGCGGCAATTTTCCCACCCAACGGCGCACTTCCTGGATCCATTGAATACAAGCGAGCGATGGATTCGAACGATTTACCCGATACTACGATATCATTTCTAAGTCCTGCAAGTTTTTCATAAGCCATTTTCTTGTCTTCCTTGGTGATTTCTGGGTAAATCACAATTTGCTGAAATCCAAGTTGCATATTTATATAGGGAATACTATCTGCAGGTAAGGCATTAAAAAAAGAAGTTACTTCTTTAGGCGTTACACTCAAGCCCATGGTAATGGTATTGCGCATCTCATCTGCCAGCATTTTAGAACGGATTGATTCCCGAAACTTGTCTTTTATTTCACTGTAGGTCATGCCATAAAACTCCTCGAGTTTTTGTCGCCCTCCCATTTGTTGTTGAATTAAACGCAAGCGATTCTCCATATCGGCATCCACTTGTTCATCAGCAATAAGGATACTGTCTAGTTTCGCTTGATTCACAAGGACCTGCTCAATCATTAATTCTTCAAGCATGCGGCAATCAAACGTGCTATCAATTTCAATCTTTGCCTCTTTGGCCTGCATTTCCTGAATTTTCAAGTCTGAAAGTAAAATGATATTGTCTCCGACTTGTGCAGCAATTTTATCCAACACGATGGGTTGTGCATCAAGCAATCCAGCGAAACACAGAGACAATAAAAGGAAATATACTCTCATTATTTACCGAGGTTGTAGAGCACTTTTTTATTGACTTTAACTTTGTATTTGGATCTTAAACTATCCAACCAATTTTTCTCCAAGAAGTTTTGATAATCCGATGTTGCAGAACCTTTAGCTTCGCTAAATTCCTTCTTCATAACCGGAAGCATATTGGTAACTTTAACCACATACAATTTCCCTTCAAACTCATAGGTTTTATTTACACCCATGCTCAAGGATTTACCTTTTAAAAACGACGTGGTTTCTGGATCGAACTTGTTCATTTTTACTTTCAAATTCAATTCAGTATCCTTATTTACATTCTCGATTACATGCTTTGATGTCACTGTATCATTTACAATCATTGATGCTACCTCATTAGCAACACCAAGGTTTAAACACTCATAAACCGTTGCCTCTAGTCGTGCTGGCCACATGTACTTATCGCGATTAGCTAGGAAATATGCTCGAAGACCTGCTGTATCCTTAACCGCCTTATTCCATACCTTATCAGACATGACTTCATATAATAAAATCCCATCATGATATTCATTAATAAGGGCTTTGTAATCCGGGTATTTCGCAGGAAGCAAGAGCTCCTCATACTCCAATACCGCAGCTTTTTCCCAGTTTCTATATTGAGAAGCCACAGTCATTCTAGATTCATCCTTTTTAAGTGCTCGGTAATTCTTTTCTAAATAGCGCGCAAATTGTTGCTGTCCAAAGGAAACTCCATCTAAGGTAAATAAGGTCTTATTCGATTTCAATTCCTTAGCATTCCATTTCCCCATAAAGTATGTTGAATCTAAGTTCGCTTCAAACCACGCTAAATTTTCTTTTGGACCGGCAGTGTATTTATACTTATTCTTTAATTTTCTTACAAAGGAATCTTGCGTTTTTTTGGAGCGCTCATCTTTATTCACCTTGGTTTGAAGTTCCTTCTTCATGGTTTCAAAACCAGCAACATCTTTGCGCTCAAGGCGCTTAATAATATGATACCCGTAGTTTGTTTTTACTGGCGTACTGAATTCACCATCTTTAGTCAAAGCAAAAGCCGCTTCTTCGAATTCTGGGACCATACGTTGCGTTGTTCCGGAGCCAAACATCGGAAGCTCTCCTCCTTTTTTACTTGTTCCTGGATCATCGGAATACATAGCCACCATTTCTTCCCATTTTGCGCCATCTTTCAACTTTTGATAGATTTCATCCACTTTCTTTTTTGCATTATCCTTTGTGGCTTGATCTGCATCTTTAGCTACACTAATCATTAAATGTGCGGTTTTAATGGAACCGCGTGATGGACGAAGACCAGTAGTTTTAAGGATGTGATACCCAAAACGCGTTCTAAATGGAGCAGATACTGTTCCAACCGCTGTTTTGTATGCCATATCCTCAAACGGATACACCATTTGAAATGCGGTAAAATACCCTAAATCTCCACCGTTGGTAGCAGCAGATGGATCATCTGAACCATTCTTCATTTTAGCAACTGATGCAAAATCTTCCCCTTTATCGATGCGAGCTTTGAGCGCAAGAATTCGGTTGTATGCCGCAAG
>JAIXRD010000119.1 GCA_027485365.1 Cryomorphaceae bacterium
AACCCTTTAACAGGCTCCATACCCAATTTCATTAAAATAAATGAACTTCCCCAAACGGCCCCGAGAATCACCAGAAGACCGATGCCGGCCAATTTGTTTTGCATGGTCAAAGTTAAGTTTTTAATAATTACCACAAATTACCACTTTGTATATTTTGCTAAAACCCTTTATTTATCAAGCAATTATTTTTTTATTCGATTCGATTGCTGTAATTTTACCAAATAAGTTATTAACAATTTAAAAATTGGTGGTAAAAAGTGGGAGGAAATCTACTACTTTTACCCATTATTAACGCTATGGCAGGTTTAGTTGGTGAGTTTGAAGTGAAGCTGGACACAAAGGGTCGGTTTCTTTTTCCTTCCGGGTTACGGAAGCAGCTCGCCGCTAGTGCTCAGCGCGATTTTATGTTGAACAAGGGGTTTGAAGATTGCCTTACCTTGTATCCGCTTCCTGAATGGGAAAAGCTAAGTGCAAGTTTGAGTAAAATCAATCTTTTTAATCCTAAAAACCGGATGTTCTACCGCTTATTCCATCAAGGAGCCAAACAGCTCACCTTGGATAATGCAGGTAGGTTGTTGATTCCGGTTGCTCACATGGAACGCGTTGGCTTGGTGTCGGACGTAATGCTCATTGCATACAACGACCGCATCGAAATCTGGGATCGGGCTAAATACTTCGAGATGATCGAAGGGAATATGCCTGACTTTGCCGACTTAGCGAATGAAGTAATGGGTGAAGGAAACAATGAAGATTAACGAAGCATACCACGTTCCAGTTTTACTGCATGAAAGCGTTGATGGACTTTCCATTAATCCGACGTCGATTGTAGTTGATGTGACCTTTGGGGGTGGCGGTCATTCACAATATATTCTATCTAAGTTGTCTAACGAAGGGTTTTTGTATGCCTTCGATCAAGATGAAGATGCTGTCAAAAACGCGATCCCAGTCCCGAATTTTAAGTTAATTGGTGGCAACTTTAAGTTTATAAAAAATCACTTGCTGGCACTTGGTGTAAAGAAAGTCGATGCGATTCTTGCAGACATTGGAGTTTCTTCTCATCAATTTGATATCGCGGATCGAGGCTTTAGTTTTAGAAATGCGGCTCCTTTAGACATGCGAATGAATCAAAAGGCATCCGTTACGGCTGCGGAACTTCTAAATAAAGGTTCAGAAGAGGATTTACTCCGGATTTTTAATTCCTACACGGATTTACCCAATGTGTTTCGCTTAGTGCAAACTATTTTAACTGCGCGACAACAATTTCCCTTTGAAACAACAGATCAACTCGCAAGCCTCTGCGAACCATTGGCGCAACGAGGAAAAGATCATAAGTACATCGCGCAAGTATTTCAAGCCCTGCGCATTGAGGTGAACGATGAAATTGGAGCACTTAAAAAATTATTAGAAGATTCCGTTGATCTCTTAAATACCGGGGGGCGAATTGCTGTGATTTCTTACCATTCCATTGAAGATCGCTTAGTTAAGAACTTCTTCAAAAAAGGGAATTTCGAAGGGAAAGAGGTACGCGATTTTTATGGAAATCTTCAACGCCCTTTTGATGAAATAAACAGGCATCCCATTGTGCCTACTGAGGCGGAAGTGTTAACTAATAATCGGGCTCGAAGCGCCAAATTACGAATAGCTCAAAAGCAATGACAGAGAATAGATATACCAACGACGAGAAGCCAGCTTCAGAATCTTCGAAATCAGGAAAATCGAAGAAAGTTACTGCGTTTTCTCAAATTTTGAATGGTGAATTTCTTACCAAGGACTTCGTGATTAATAACTTGAGTTACATCCTTTTTCTGTTCTTTTTGCTCTTTGTGTTGGTCGCAAAGGGGTATTACGGTAAGTCTGTACTAAAGGAAATCCAAGAAACACGCACTGAGGTAGATCAAAACACAGCGGAGTATATCGAAATCAAAACCTTGTTGGAAGAACGGACACGCCGATATAAAATGGTGGAGCGCCTAAAGAAAAAAGAACTAGTGGAATCCGAAAATGCGATTAAAGTTATTAAGTCAAACGAAATTGTAAGTTCAGATGAGTAGCGAAAAAGGTCCTATGGTGTTTAGGGCATACGCCCTTTATTTCGGATTCATATTCGTGATGTTCGTTGGCTTATATAAAACCCTTAAGCTTCAATGGACAACGGAAGAAGTGGATTTACCTGTCCGTCTTCAGGATCGGGCGCCACGTATGGGCGAGATTTTAGATGCTAATTTAAATCCCCTGTTAACTTCTGTTTCTTACTATGACATTCACATGGATCCTACCGTGGTTGATCAAAAAACCTTCGACGAGGAAGTATCCAATTTAGCTGATGGATTGGCTAGAATGTACAAAGATAAATCATCAAGGTCCTATGAAAACGAAATACGAACGGCCCGTGCTAATGGCTCTCGGTATGTGTTGATTCGAAAAAAGGTAACCAATGAGGAGCGGAAACGCTTGGGTAAATTGCCAATTTTCAATCTAGGGAGAATGAAAGGTGGGATCATCGATAATCAAGAAACGATTATTCGTAAAGCACCAAATGGGGTTTTGCTTCGAAGAACACTCGGGTACTACAAAAAAGAACACAATTTAGAAGTAGGTTTGGAGGGAGCTTATCATAGCTACTTAGAAGGAGAACCCGGGAAAGAAATCGAACATCGCATTACTACGGGTTGGAAAAAAACAGGAAGATTTACAAAAGATCCAATTGAAGGTGCTGATATCGTTACGACGTTCGATAAGGATATTCAGGAGGTAGCGCACTCTGAACTTGAGCACCAATTAAAAGAAATGGATGCTCAAAGCGGTACGGTAATATTAATGGAAGTTGCAACGGGCCATGTTAAGGCAATTGTGAATTTAGACAGAGAAAAAGATGGTAGTTTCTCTGAAAGATTTAATCATGCGGTTGGCTTACGGGAGGTTCCGGGATCCACCATGAAGTTAGCTTCCATCATGGCAGGACTCGAGGATAACAAGTTTAAAATCACCGATAAAGTCAATGCAGTTGGATCATACCAAGTCTATCGTAAAAAGTTTATGGATGCGAATGACGGAAGAGGCTATGGCACGATTACGATTCAACAAGCCTTCGAGAAATCCTCGAATGTGATCGCCCTAATTTTATATAGGGCATACCGGAATGACCCTGAATTGTTCCTTCAACGCTTGGGCGAATTCGGACTTACCGAGCCGTTGGGGACTGAAATCCCAGGTGAACTCGGCCCCAAATTCTTCACGCCTGGGAGTTCCGGGTGGTCACCGTATTCCATTCCGTCCATGTCGATTGGATATGAGTACCAACAATCTCCCATACATACCTGCGCTTTTTACAATGCGGTCGCAAACAACGGGAAGTTTCTGCGTCCCTTGTTCGTTAAGGAAATCCGTCGTGGCGGTAAGGTCATAAAACGAATGAAACCCGTTGTGATTCGTGAAAAAATTTGCTCGGACGCGACCCTGAAAATTATGCAAAACTGCCTCAAGGGAGTGATGTCCCGGGGAACAGGGAAGAAATTGACTTCTAGTCAATTTTCAATTGCCGGAAAAACAGGAACAGCTCGATTACTCAATGATAAAAGTCAATATGTAGAGGAAAATCAAAGCGATTTTCAAGCCTCTTTTGCAGGGTATTTTCCAGCGAATAACCCGAAATACACCTGTGTTGTAGTCGTTACACGTCCTAAAAAGCAAAAATATGCAGCGCTGGTTGCAGGTCCCGTATTTGCAGCAATTGCGAATAAAATATATGCATCCAATCTTAACTATCATCCCGCTATTAATGAACGCAAACCCTTTGCACTTGGACTTCCATCGGTTAAGGGGGGATACTACAAGGATGTAACTCAGGTGCTAAAACAACTTGGGGTGCGCTTTCAATTAAACACCAGCGCCAAATGGGTTGAGGCGGATTCGTTGAATAACAGCATACACATAAACGCAGTGCGAATAAGTAAATCCGGAGTGCCAAATGTTAAGGGCATGACAGCTAAAGATGCAGTTTACCTTTTAGAGTTAAAGGGGCTAAGCGTTTCGCTTAAAGGATATGGACGCGTTGTGTTGCAAAGTTTGAATCCTGGGACAGAAATTCATAAAGGACAATTGGTAAAACTTGAATTGAAATGAAGGCATTAACTGACTTACTTCAAGCCCTAGGCATTCAATTCACGGATCATAAGATCCAAATTGAAGAAATCGTTTTTGATTCGCGTGCAGCGAAAGAACACTGCCTGTTTATTGCCTTGGAAGGACTAACAACCGATGGGCATGCGTACTTGAATCAAGTGTATGATCAGGGGTGTCGCATCGCCCTTGTTCAACGCATAACAAGTTTACCAGCCGATTTTATTCAGATTGAAGTAGCAGATACTAGAAAAGCACTTGCCGTCTTAGCGTGTGAATGGTACGGCAATCCATCTCAAGAATTAACACTGGTAGGGATTACAGGAACAAACGGTAAAACGACGTGCGCTACCCTGTTGTATCATTTGTTTATGCGCTTGGGCTATAAGGTAGGTTTACTGTCAACCGTGGTTAATAAAATTGGAACGGATACTATTCCTGCTACCCATACAACACCAAATCCATTGGCCTTGAATGCCTTGCTAAGAGCCATGGTAGATCAAGGATGTAGCCATTGCTTTATGGAGGTTAGTTCCCATGCTGTTCATCAGCATCGAATTTTTGGCTTGCAATTTCGCGGGGCGGTTTTTACCAACATCACACACGACCATTTGGATTATCATCAAACATTTGCCGCATATATCCAAGCGAAAAAAGCATTCTTTGATGAGTTACCGTCTAATGCCTTTGCATTGACTAACCGGGATGATCGAAACGGTGAAGTAATGCTTCAAAATACCCGAGCCTCAAAAAGAACCTATGCCCTTACGAGCATGGCAGACTTTAAAGGGCTTATTTTGGAAAACGAGTTAGGAGGGTTGGTTATGAAGCTGAACGATGTGGAGGTTCATACACAGCTGATTGGCGCCTTCAATGCTTATAATTTACTTGCTGTTTATGGGGTTGGACGCCTTCTTGAAATTCCTGCCTTGGAGTTGATTACAGCAATTTCTACCCTAGAATCTGTTGAAGGTCGCTTTCAATTTTTTAAGAGTACCCAAGGTGTAACCGTGGTTGTAGATTATGCGCATACACCGGATGCACTAGAAAATGTACTCAAGACCATCGGGCATTTTAGAAAAGACACACAAAAAATAATCACGGTTGTTGGATGTGGTGGAGACCGCGATAAAGCAAAAAGACCAACAATGGCTGCGATTGCTCAAAAATTGAGCACCCAAGTTATTTTAACCTCCGACAACCCGCGAACTGAAGATCCAAGCCAGATATTACAAGATATGCAGGCAGGTATTAATAATACAAGCAATACACCAGTACTTGCAATAGCGGATCGAACGCAAGCGATACAAACTGCAAGTTTATTGGCACAGACTGGGGATGTAGTGCTTATCGCTGGTAAAGGACATGAAAAATATCAAGAGATAGAGGGAGTGAAACATCCATTCGATGACTTTCAAATTGCACACTCATTTTTTAATAAAAACAATTAGATATGCTGTACTATTTATTTGAGTTATTAGATCAATTGAATTTTCCCGGAGCAGGATTATTTGATTTTATTTCATTCAGGGCTTCGATGGCTTTGATTTTTTCATTGCTGTTTTCCATTGTCATTGGAAAGCGAATGATTAATGCCTTGAGAAAACAACAAATCGGTGAAACCGTAAGGGATTTAGGTTTGGCCGGCCAAATAGAAAAATCAGGTACTCCAACCATGGGAGGGCTCATTATTCTTGGGTCTATTTTAGTCCCAACCTTGCTTTTTGCGAAACTTCACAATGTGTATGTGATTACCATGGTCTTGGCTACTATTTGGCTTGGGTTAATTGGATTTCTTGATGATTATATTAAAGTGTTCAGAAAGAATAAAGAGGGATTAAAGGGTAGGTTTAAAATTATTGGTCAAATCGGTGTTGGAATTTTAGTTGGGTCAATTTTGTATTTCTCTAATGATGTCCGAGTTCATAAGCGCGTGCCAATGGATTATGTGCTTCAAGCGGACGAGCAATTTGTGACGCATGAACATGTTCAAGAAAAAAATGAGAACTACCGATGGATTGCTACGGACGATATGACAACCACTATTCCATTTATCAAAGGAAATGAATTCAATTACAATTGGTTAATCGGTGATTCGAATAAAAGCTACGGGTGGTTACTCTTTATTCCCATCGTTATTTTTATTGTCATTTCCGTTTCGAACGGTGCCAATATGACGGATGGGTTAGACGGCCTAGCAACTGGAACTTCTGCCATTATCGGATTGGCTTTGGCTGTTTTTGCCTATGTGAGTTCGAACGCGCGCTTTGCGGATTATTTGAATGTGATGTACATTCCTCAAGCAGAAGAATTGGTCGTGTTTATTGCTGCCTTTGTTGGAGCCTGCATCGGGTTTCTTTGGTATAATTCCTACCCGGCTCAAGTTTTCATGGGAGATACAGGGAGCTTAGCGCTGGGTGGTATTATTGCAGTTTTTGCCATTTCAGTACGAAAAGAATTGCTTGTTCCTGTATTGTGTGGGGTCTTTCTCATAGAGAACTTATCGGTTATGCTTCAGGTGGGATACTTTAAAATTACTAAACGAAGGTTCGGGGAAGGACGGCGTATTTTCCTGATGGCTCCACTACACCATCATTTTCAGAAAAAAGGAATCCATGAAGCAAAAATCGTTTCAAGATTTTGGATCGTTGGAATTCTATTGGCAGTAGTAACGATTATCACTTTAAAGTTGCGTTAATTGAATCTTGAAGGGAAACATATCGTTGTTTTGGGTGCCGCTGAAAGTGGCATCGGTGCTGCAGTCTTGGCAAAGGTCAAAGGACTGGATGTCTTTGTGTCGGATGCCGGGGAAATTAAAGCGTCAGCAAAAGCAGAATTGATTTCCTATGCCATTGAATTTGAAGAAAATGGACATACACCAGCGCGCGTTCTGAGCGCAGATGTGG
>JAIXRD010000113.1 GCA_027485365.1 Cryomorphaceae bacterium
ATGCCATACCAAGGTGTAACCGTTATAACTCATTGGGCTAGTAGGTCCACTTGTTGGAGCACCTGTTCCTCCCATATTTAGATTGATTTCAAACGCATCAGTTTCCGTAATAAAATGTTCCGCGGTAGTATATGCTACTGTTTTTACCGAATATTCACCAGAGGTAGAATAGGTATGCGTTGCCACTCCCGCATTGGATTTAATCATGGTTGAATCCCCATTCTCATAAAAGGTAAAAATGTAGAAATTCGCTGAATCCGCATGAGCTGTAACATCAACGGTTGCTGAATTGATCTCTAATGTTACCTGTAAATTAGAAGGCAAAACAATATCTTTTGGTATATAATTATCCTTTTGACAAGCAGCCAAAACAAATAAAATGGAAAGTAGCATAAATAAGTTTTTCATGATATTATTATTCTGTTTTTAATCTAAGGTACCAATTTAATCCACCCAAATGATGTCCATATTGTAAGTACATCGTTGAGTCTGTCAACTCCAAAATACGATACGTATTAACGCCCGTATAAAATCCAATAAAGGCTCCATTTGAAATAGTAATAGTGTTCTCTGCACCTTCAACCAAATTCCAAGACTTATCCATTTGATTTGGATAAGGCGCCGTAAAATCAGCTAGATTTTCAAAAGAACCCGGAAAACTTGCAGCAATGGAATTATGCACATAAACATCTCCGTTGGTAATCATATCAAACTTGAAGGCATTGAGATGAAACACATATTTATCGTTGTACAAGCCACATCCTGGTTTTTCATTTGCCCCGGCAGCCCACCATTCCGGTGTTGCCCCCAATGGACTTTCTGGATCCGGACCTACTCCGAGGTGACCACTTAAAACAGAATCAATCACCCACGTTTTATAGCCTGGACCATTAGCCCCACCAGTTAGTTTATTGTAAAACGGATTATCGAGCAAGGATAAATCAGTTTGCGCAATTACCACTTGTTGGGTAGAAGACCGGCTGCCTCCTTTATTAAATACGGTTAAGGTAATGGTATAAGTTCCCGCATACGGATAGGTCGCCGAAACCACAGCACCTTCACCCTTCGTACCGTTTCCAAAATCCCAACGACACACCAAATTTGGGTTGCTCGCTGAAAGCACAATAATATTGGCATTAGAATCAGAAGGAACAGCTGTAAAAGCAGCGTCCGTTTGACTTGGTGGGTCGCCCAAGGTTGGACGAACCTTTTTACAAGCCGATAAGGCAGTAAAAGCAAGTAATAAAATGATGATGTTATTTTTCATGATCGATGCTATTAATATCCTGGGTTTTGAGGCCAACGCCCACCCGCTAAATCTATTTCTACCTGTGGAATAGGGAATACTTCATGTTTCCCAGTTATGAATCCTGGAATTGCTGTGGCTGCTTTACCAGTTCTTACCAAATCAAAAAAGCGATGGCCCTCTCCTGATAATTCAAAACGACGCTCATTGTAAATCTTGTCTAACGAATTTACTGAAACTCCTGGGATTGAAACGCGCGAGCGGATTTGATTCACATAGGTTTGAGCTACGGACGTATTGCCCAAGTGATAATTTGCTTCTGCTGACATTAATAGCACATCCGCATAGCGAATAACTCTATAATTCACGGGACTTGTTAAATCATTATCAGGTAGACCAACTTCACCTTGGCGTTTGATATATTTATTATTGTAATATCCGGTATGGCCCCCAGCACCAATGGCATACGTTATTGCGCCTGGATTTGGTTGTGCTGCGATAAATGCTTCTATATCTAGGATAGTAGCTGCCCGGCGGGGATCTCCAGCGGGGAAGAAATTATACAAGTCTTCTGTTGGCAGGTTATAACTGTTTCCATCACCATATACCGGGCCATTATATTGTCGAATGCCTTGAAATCCAGGAGCGGCATTACCTTCTAAGCAAACCAAACACCCATAACCACCACCTTCTAACCCAGAGTACTGAATATCAAATACAGTTTCCGTATTGATTTCGTGCGCAACATCAAACAGCTCAGTATATACCGGATGAAGGCTGTAAAGTCCACTGGCAATTACATCGTCAAACATATCGTCGGCCTCCGTCCATTTGCTTTGATATAAATATACCTTTCCTAAGAGGGCTTGAGCAGCTCCTTTTGTCGCTCTTCCTTTTTGACCAGCAACCGCATTTAATACGGGATAGGCCTCTTTTAAATCTTTTTCAATCTGCGCATATACATCCGCTTTCGGTGATCGATCAATCGAACGGACTTCTTCAATACCAAGTCGCTTATCGATTACCAACGGAACATCGCCGAAAAACTTCACGAGTTCGAAATAATAATAGGCCCTCAAGAATTTTGCTTCAGCCAAAATATGAGCTTTCTCCGGGAAATCAATATTGTCTTTATTTTCTAAAATGTAGTTCGCTCTAGAAATACCGACATAGTTCCAACGGAACACACTGCGTAAATCGTTATTAACTCCTCCATGAGTCATGGCGTCGATTTGATGAAGTCCTTGCGAGTCGTTTGCGCTTTCTCCCCCTGCAATTGCATTATCAGAGGCTATTTCTCCAATCCAAAGTGACATGAAGGAGGTTTGCAGTAAATCATACGCACCCACTAACGCTCGGTCATAGTCTTCTGGGGTTTGAAAATAATTTTCTGCATCTTGGGTATACGGTGGGTCAACTGAGAGGAACTTTTTACATGAAAAAATTCCTGCCAATACTAAACCAACAATCAATAAGCGTTTAATATTTTTCATCGATTAAAATTTAAATTGTAAACCAACCATTACTGTTTTAGCCTGTGGATATAATCCATAATCTACTCCTGCAGACAACGCACTCGTTGAACCTAAATCTGGATCATACCCCATATATCTTGTAAGGGTTAACAAGTTATTCGCCGCAACATATACTCGAAGTTGTTCCATTTTGATTTTACGTAACCAATCTTTAGAAAACGCATATCCTACTTGTAGGTTTCGTAACCGTAAGAAGGATCCATCTTCTACATAAAAAGAAGAAAACACATTGTTCCGCGTAGGCTCTGTGGTTTGACGTGGAACATCAAACGAACTCTCAGAACCAACCCAGCGATCGATAACATAGCTCATTTGATTCGCATACGGTTGTTGACGCTCATAATTTCGGATGATTTCATTGCCTATGGACGCATAAAAATTTGCTGAAATATCAAATCCTTTATAGCTTCCTGAAAGATTAAAGCCCATGGTGAAATCAGGAATTGCTGAACCTAAATACGTTTTATCGCTATCATCTGTAAAGCTAATAACCCCATCCTCGTCTTGATCAACAAAAATCAAATCTCCTGGCTTAGCACCTTCTTGAACAACGGCTGCATTATCAATTTCATCTTGAGATTGAAAGACACCTGCGGTTTGGTATCCAAAGAAATAACCGATTTCATATCCTTTCTGAAAACGAGTGGCTACATCGCCACCTACACTGAACGCTGCGCCTGGTAAATAATCAACTCCTGTTGGAACAGACGTAACCTCATTGTTCACTGCTGTAAAGTTCCAATTTGCCTCATATAAGAAATCTTTGGTTCGATCTGAGCGGTATCCTAATTCAAGTTCCCATCCTTTATTGGATACATTTCCTGCATTAATTACCGGGGGATAACCTCCTGGACCATAGGAGCCCATTAATGCGGAAACATCGGGTTGGAACAAAAGATCATATGTGTTCTTTATAAAATAATTGGTAGTAAAAGAAAGTTTCTTCCAAAAGGAAAGGTCAAGACCAATATTTAATTGACGGGTAGTTTCCCATTTTAGATCTGGATTAGCCGGACGTCCAATGGCCACACCTTGGGTTATGACATCATCAAATACATAAACCCCTTCGCCATTGAGCAATGCTCGGTATGCGAAATTTGGAATCTGATCATTTCCAGAAATCCCGTAGCTTACTCTCAATTTACATAAATCGATTGGTTTGAATTTGAAAAATTTCTCTTCTGAAATTAACCACCCTGCAGACATGGACGGGAAGGTTCCAAAGCGGCTATTTGGTCCGAATTTACTAGACCCATCTCTACGCACTACCATGGAAACTAAGTACTTTTCTTTGAATCCATATTCAGCACGCATAAATACAGAAACCAAACGCTCAGTGAATTCCCAAGACCCGGTATTGTTTAAATACCCTCCCTGTGTAGTATTGGCGGAAATATCTGCATAATTCACATCATTGTTTGGAACGCCATAGGCTACGCCATTGAGTGATTTTCCATCCCGTTGAAAAATCGTAAGCCCCGCCGTTGCTTTTACCTGATGATCCGTTTTAAATACTTGATCGTAATTTGCGAATCCTTCGTATGATAAATCACTAAAGGTATTTCGCTCCTCATAAATCGCTGCTCCTCGGTCGATTTCAAACCCTGGAGTAAGTTCAACCGTAGGTGATTCTAATTGCGCATTTAGGGCAGTATTGGCATATTTTCCGTCTCCGTACCACACCAATGGGGAGAACACCTTAGAATCCACCAAAGAAACATTATAATTGAAGCGATTTGTTACTGTTAAATACGAAAGAGGTTTGTAGACAAACTCTTCCTTACCTACAAACTTTTGTGCTTGATTCCAGTTGTAGGTGTTCATGATTTGAGCCACCGGATTAATTATATCGCTCACTTCTTCCATGTATGAATAATTACCCATCGGAGAAATTACAGGTTCGGTTGGGAACGCATTAATCGCATTATATAAGACGGAACCAATCCCATTTTCAGGAAGGGTATTTCTACCTTCAGTTGAAAACAAAAGCACCGAATTCAATTTGAGTTTATCGGAAAGATCGGTTGAAAAATTAAGACGGGCATTATACCGGTCAAAATGGGATTTTGACCCACCAACAATACCGTCCTGATTGAAATAACCCAAGCCAATAGAGTATCTGGTATTTAAGGTTCCTCCATTTAAGGATACGTTATGACTTTGCACCGGTGAACGCGTAAATACCTGATCTTGCCAATCTGTTCCTTTTCCAACATTCACATTATCAAAGGGCATAGCTTGACCACCCATTGCGAACATTTCATTTTTAATGACCGCGTATTCATCCGCGTGTAATAAGTCAAGTTTTTTGGAGGTTTCTTGTAAACCAAAGTACCCATTATACTCAATGGTTGGTTTACGGTTTATGGAGCCATTCTTGGTCTCAATAAGTACCACTCCATTTGCGGCACGAACACCATAAATACCTGCCATGGCATCCTTTAGCACCGTAATCGATTTAATATCAGACGGATTTAGTGCATTTAATCCTTGAGAATCATAAACAATCCCGTCTACTAAAATCAAAGGGTCGTTATCCCCAAAGGTACCAAGACCTCTAATCCGTATATTCGCACTGCCCCCCGGGGAACCAGAGTTTGTAGAAATATTCACACCAGCCATCTGCCCCTGTAAGGCTTGATCCATGCGCGCCATGTTCATTTTTTCAATGTCTTCGCCGTCCACTTTTGACGTTGCGCCGGTAATGGTTTTGTTTTTTGCCTCGCCATATCCAATGACTGTAATTTCCTTTTTATCAGAAAACTCTGGCTTCATAACAAGCGCTAAGTTCTGGTCACCGGGACCAACAACTACTTCTTGTGTTTGATAACCATAAATTGAAATTGTTAATGTCGCACTTACGGTATCTTTCAATTGAATAGAAAAGAATCCGTCATTCGTTGTTAAGGCATTTCCTTTAGGTGATTTTGAAGAAATTTTCGCAAATCCTAAGGGTTCGTTTACGTCATTAACTACTTTTCCAGAAACGACCCTCATTTGAGCGAATCCTATGGTAGTACATGCCAAGATAAAAAGTAAAAATCCTATTCTCATTGTTTTCTTTTAAAATTACTTTGTGGGGAGTTACCTCCCCACGCACTAAGTAAAAACTAACTGTTCAACTGTTTTGATATCAATTGAATGGTAAATATAATTATATTATTGTATTTTTTACAATATCTAAATAATTCGGTTACATTTTAAAAATCCACGCACTTTGTTCAAGCCTTTCCAGTTCATTTTCAGCATCAAAGGAAAAGAGGTTAGCGGGTCTATGCTTAACATTGGTTTGTTTTTCAGTATGCTTTACCAATGGAATTCCTTTTATTTTCTTTCTAAAGTTTGCTTTGTCGAAAGGGATTCCATTGACATATTCGAATAGTTGTTGGAATTCATTCAAGGTGAATTTATCTGGGAGTAACTGAAAACAGATGGGCTCAATGGAGAGTTGTTTTTTAAGGCGATCAAAGGTTGCGTGTAGGATTTCGTTGTGATCAAATGCTAGGTCATTAACCTCCATTACAGGTTCCCATTTTACTTCGTTTGCCCATGAAGAAGCTCGGATTGAAAAATCATCAATTCTAACTAACGCGAAATAGGCGATCGTAATAACCCTGCCTTGCGGATGACGAGATGGGCTCCCAAAGGTATGGGCTTGGTGCATTTGAATGGTTGAAAGTCCGGTTAGTTCACGAAGTATTCGTTCAGCAGCATTAGGTAAATCTTCATCTGGATACACAAGATCACCTGGAATGGCCCAATAGTCTTTATACGGGTCGACGGAACGTTTTATAAGAAGTGTTTTAATTTTTCCTTCCGAGTATCCAAAAATCAAACAGTCTACAGAAAATGCAGAACTAAAAAAATCAGAAAAATCTATTTTATACATAGAAGCAATTAATGTGCTGTTTCAGAAGCGTCTAATTGAGTGATTCCCTGTTTTTTTAACATTCGACTTACAGTCCATGCGAAAAAGGCTAAGTATACAAAGCATAGCACACCAATCCAATATGAATTTTGGATACCTATGGATTTACTTGTTCCTATGGATGCTTGCCATTGCGACACAAATCCACCTCCCATAATCATCATAATCATTAAACTAGAAGCCGCATTTGTTTTTTCATTCAATCCTGCGATACCTAAGGTAAAGATACATGGCCAAAGGGTGGAGCAAAACAGTCCTACGGAAATAAATGCAAACACACTCACCATGCCGCTTGCAAAAATACCAACCAATAGGGCACTGGCACCCAACGTTGAATATACAATCAATTGTCGAACGGGGTTTCCGCCAGTAAATGCCTCTGCTACCATAAGAACTATCACCAAAAATAAGTACGGATAGAATTGAGAAACATTATGCCCTGCAATATAATTCGCTAACATAAAAATTGAAAAGGCGAGAAACGGCAACAAGATCGAAAGTCGTTGTTTAATGTCTGCCCCAACATTAAAGGCGCCTGCCGCAGAGGCCCAACGACCAATCATCAAGCTTCCCCAAAATAAAGACACAAAGGGGGTGATTTCATGCTCAGCCTTACCCAATTTCAATTTCATGAATTCAGGGAGGTTACTCGCGGTGGAAACTTCAACTCCAACGTATAAAAATATCGCAATCATAGCTAAAATCACCTGTGGTTTTTTCGCCACGCCGATAATTGATACACGCTCAGTAGAAGCAGTTCCTTCTTCTTCTATCTGATCTGGAACACTTGAAAATTTAAAAAATACAGCAGCTAAAATGAATGTTGCACCGAGTATTAAATATGGTATTTTAACGGCTGAAAGCTCTAAGCTCGTGGAGCCCGTGCCGGCCATTCCAAAAATGGCAAAGGAAACCAATACGGGTCCGATGGTTGTACCCACATTATTAATCCCTCCCGCCAAGCTTAATCGCAAATTACCTTTAGATGGGTCGCCCATGTTAATTGCCAAGGGGTTGGCAGCAATTTGTTGTAGCGCAAATCCAATCCCCACGGTAAACAAACCACCAAGTAAAAGGGGAAACGAAGATTCATTTGCAGCAGGAATAAACAATAAGGTTCCTAATGCTGAAATTACCAAGCCTAAAGCGAGCCCGTTACGATAACCTAGAACCTTAAGTAAATCCTTCTTCATAAAAGCTGAAACAGCAAAATAAAGCAAAGAACCTACAGTATACGCAATGTAAAATGCCACTGAAATCAACTGTGCCTTGTCTTGTTTTAAATTCAAGGCCTTCTTAAAAACAGGAATTAATATATCATTACTGGAAGCTACAAAACCCCAAAAGAAGAATATGATTATCAGGGCTCCAAAGGCGCTAAAATTGGTTTTTTTCATGGTCAAAATTTCGACCAAAATACAATTAAATTTGATTAACCGGCCTGAGAGGCAGCTGTTTTTGTATTTTCAACCATAAGTAAGCGTTCAACTGAAGCAGCGATTGAGGCAGCATCAAATCCACAGGCTGCCCAGAGTTCTTCTTGGGTTCCATGGTGAATATAATCATCCGGAATTCCTAAACGAACTACTTCTGCTTTGTACCCACGATCCGCCATAAACTCTAACACTGCCGAACCAAAGCCTCCCATTAAGCAACCATCCTCCACCGTGATAACCTTATCGAACTTGGTAAAAACTTCATGTAATAGCATCTCATCAAGCGGCTTAACAAAACGCAAATCATAATGAGCTGGTGTAATTCCAACCTTAGTCAATGTTTTTATTGCCTCTTGGGCAAAATTCCCAGGGTGACCGATAGTTAAAATTGCAACTCCTTCTCCCGCGGAAACTTTTCTGCCTTTACCAACGGGTATCTCTTCAAGCGGAGTTTTCCAATCAGTCATAACACCGTTACCTCTTGGGTATCTGATGGTAAATGGTCCTTTATTTTCAAGTTGAGCCGTATACATTAGGTTACGTAATTCTTGCTCATTCATTGGTGCTGAAACCACCATATTCGGAATACAACGCATGTAAGCTAGGTCATATGCGCCATGGTGTGTTGCGCCATCCGCTCCAACTAAGCCACCACGGTCTAGACAAAACACAACATTTAAATTTTG
>JAIXRD010000001.1 GCA_027485365.1 Cryomorphaceae bacterium
ATAGATTTTAACCCCTTTGGATCCATAGATGTTCCGCTCGTCGAGGCTGTCTTTTTGCATACGGATGGTGTCGGCGTGCAGGAACAAGGAATCTTTTTGCCTGGTTTCAACTACGAGTGCATGGCCGGCTAAGGTGCTTTGAGAAACATTGTTTTGCGTGTGGAAATAATCGCCTAACAAGATTAAATGTTGGTTATTTTCGTAAATCCGAACATGGCCATTTCCTTTGAATAGTTGATTGGTTTCTTTGTAGAATGCTGTGTCACAATAAATCGTTCGATCTTTTTGCTTGATAAAAACGTTTTTTCTTAAGAGTCCTTCTTGAATATCAACCCGGTATTGACCTTTCTCACACTGGATTTCTATGCTGTCGTTTTTTATCGTAGTAGGTCCGTGAAAATATGTGGTTTGTTTTTCGTAGATGAACTGTAAGGTATCTGTAGTCATGGTCAGACGCTGTTTCTTATACTTTACCTTTCCACTAAAGAAACAGGTGCCGGTGCTAGGGTAGAAGTAGCCTAATTTACTTGTGATTACTTCTTTGTTGGTGCTGTTCTCAATTTTACCATAATTTCTATAAATGGCGCGACCGGTTTTTGCATTGTACTCGAGTGAATCTGACGTTAATTTATATTCTGCATCGCGTACATTGACATGACCCCAAAGTCTTGCGACTTTTGTGCTTCCTGAATAGACTAAGGAGTCGCAGTAAAGATTTACATCATCCTTTGTAATGTGAACCCTTCCGTATGCTCGAACAATTTTATCCTTTTCTCGATAATGTGCAGAATCACAATACATGGTATTGCCTTGATAAATAAAGCTAACGGTTCCTACCAGGCGATGTGTTTGAGTGGCTTTATTAAAATAAATCTTTTCTGAACCAGGCAGAAGTTCAAGCTTACACTGTGAAAACAACACATTTAATGCGAAAACAAAGCCGATTAACAGGGTGAAACGCACGAGATTCTATGGGATTATTTTAAGAGCGTTTGAGCTCGGTCTGGACCTACCGAAACCATTCGAATTGGCACTTCCAGTTGTTTTTCTAAATAATTCACATAGATTTTAAGCGCTTCAGGAGCATCATCATAGGATGTTAATTGAGTCAGATCCGCTTTCCATCCTTCCATTTGTGTTAAGATGGGTTTGATTTCTAAATCACTTACATCATAAGGGAATTCGGTTACTGTTTCTCCATTGATTTCATATCCTTCACAAATCATGATGTGATCAAAAATCCCTAATACATCAGCTTTCATCATGCACAATTCCGTTACCCCATTAATCATGATGGCATACTTCAATTGTACTAAATCTAACCAGCCGCAACGACGTGGTCTACCCGTGGTAGCGCCAAATTCGTGTCCTTCTTTTCGCATCAACTCCCCGGTCTCATTATCCAATTCGCTTGGAAATGGTCCGCTCCCCACTCGGGTGCAATACGCTTTGAAAATCCCAATTACGTTACCAATGGCTGAAGGAGGGACTCCTAAGCCTGTGCACGTTCCTGCGGTCACGGTATTCGATGATGTTACAAAAGGATAGGTGCCGAAATCAATGTCAAGCATGGTACCTTGTGCGCCTTCAGCTAAAATGCGTTGATTGTTTTTTAACGCACGGTTCAGGTAATGGTCACTTTCTATGCATGTTAATCCTTTCAGGCGTTCGATTTGCTTAAACCACTCGGCCTCCATTTCTGTAAGATCATAGGTGAATCCTTCATAATGGTCAAGTAAATTCAGATGTTTTTGCTTTAAATCCTCATATTTCGCTTTGAAATTTGGAGAAAATAAATCACCAACTCGCAAGCCGTTACGACCCGTTTTATCCATGTAGGTCGGACCAATTCCTTTAAGGGTTGAACCAATTTTATTTAAGCCTTTTGATTGCTCCGATGCAGCGTCAAGTAAACGGTGTGAAGGCAAAATCAAATGGGCTTTTTTAGAAATTAGCAAGCGACTCTTTAGGTCGATGTTGAAAGGGGTTAATTTATCAAGTTCTCCAGCAAATACGATTGGATCGATGACTACGCCATTTCCAATGACATTAAGTGCCTCAGGTCTAAAAATCCCGGAAGGAACCGTATGCAATACATGCTTAATTCCTTCGAATTCCAGGGTGTGGCCAGCATTTGGCCCCCCTTGAAACCGAGCGATAATGTCATATGATGGTGTTAATACGTCAACTACCTTTCCTTTCCCTTCATCTCCCCATTGAAGGCCTAACAACACGTCCACTTTCATAATTATTGTTTAAAATGATTAGTTGCATCTTCGATGGTCTCATAAATTGCGAACACCTCATGCATTTTAGTTATGTCAAATAGTTTTTTTAGGTTAGAATTTACTTGGGCAATCACTGCATCGCCACCGTTAACTCGTGACCTGGTTAAAATTCTCACCATGAATGCAATCCCACTGGAATTTACATGGGTAAGGTCTTTTAAGTCTAGAATAATATTCCAGTTCTGTAATTTTTCGATTTCCGTAGATACTGCTTTTAAATCCGCATCGGAAAGCAATTTTCCTTCCAAGGTGATACAGGTGGTGTTTTCACCGTTCGAAATGAAATAATCAATCATTTTCTTTGTTTTTAATTCCGTAAAAATAGAGCGAATGGTGTTGGATTTCTACCCCAAAAATATCTTCAATAGTTGCCTTGATTTGCTGTATCCTAGGATCGCAAAACTCAATCACTTCACCCGAGTCTGTCAAAATGATATGGTCGTGCTGTTTTGATCCATGTGCCTTTTCATATTGCGCCATCGCTTTTCCGAATTGGTGTTTACGAACTAGGTTACAGGCCAACAGTAATTCAATCGTATTGTAAAGCGTGGCTCTTGAAACGCGGTAGTTATCCGCTTTCATTTTAAAGTACAAGGTCTCAATGTCAAAATGCCCTTCATAGGTATAAATTTCATTGAGTATCGCGAAGCGTTCAGGGGTCTTTCTGTGACCATTCTGCTCTAAATACGCGGCAAAAATTCCTTTTACTTTTTCTGGTAATTCCAAGGTAGACAAATTCAAGTAGCAAATTTACTTTTTATTTGATTCTAATTCATTCGTAAAATCGTTGATTTTTTAGAGGTTTTGAACACTTTTTCAACGCTTTTTATATGGATTTCTATGTACCTTTGTGCTATGTTAAATCAAAAACGCATTTGCATTGTGCTTCCGGCGTATAATGCCGCAGAAACCCTCGAAATGACCTACAACGAGATTCCATTTGACATTGTTGATGAAGTGGTTTTAGTGGATGATGCCAGCAGAGACCATACCTCTGAATTAGCTGAAAAATTAGGGATTCAGCATGTGATTCGTCATGAAAACAATCGGGGCTACGGTGGTAACCAGAAATCATGTTATCGAAAGGCGCTTGAGCTCAATTCCGACATCGTAATCATGCTTCATCCAGATTATCAGTACACGCCAAAATTGATCCATTCAATCGCGGCAATTATTGCCTTTGATGTTTATCCTGTTGTACTTGGTTCACGAATTTTAGGAAAGGGAGCGCTTAAGGGGGGCATGCCCATGTATAAGTACATTGCAAATCGCTTTTTAACCCTCGGTCAAAACATCCTCATGAGTCAGAAGCTCTCTGAATATCATTCTGGATATCGTGCATTCGCTAAAGAGGTTTTCTCGAAAATCGATATCGAATTGAATTCGGATGACTTTATTTTTGATAATCAAATGTTAGCGCAGTTGTTTTATGCAGGATACGAAATAGGCGAAGTAACCTGTCCAACCAAGTATTTTGAAGAAGCTTCATCCATCAATTTTTCACGCTCCATGAAATATGGTTTCGGTGTGATTGGCGTGAGTATCGGATATCGATTAGCGAAATGGGGGCTTTATACCCCGAAAATTTATAAGAATTAATTTATAGCATTATGTCAGACGATAAGAAAATTATTTTTTCTATGGTCGGGGTTTCTAAATCCACCCCACAAGGAAAACAAATCATTAAAAACATTTACCTCAGTTTTTTCTATGGTGCCAAAATCGGTATCATTGGATTGAACGGTGCAGGAAAATCTACCGTAATGAAAATCATAGCGGGACTCGATCAATCTTACCAAGGAGATGTTGTATTCTCCCCGGGGTATAGCGTCGGGTATCTTCCACAGGAACCTGAGTTAGATCCGAATAAAACGGTCAAAGAAATTGTGTTGGAAGGGGCAAAAGAAATTGTTGATGTGCTTAAGGAATATGAAGACATTAACAACGCGTTCATGGATGAGGAAGTGATGAATGATCCAGATAAAATGGATAAGTTAATCGCTCGTCAAGGGGAAGTTCAAGATAAGATTGATGCGCTTGATGCATGGGAATTGGATAATAAAATTGAACGTGCTATGGATGCCTTGCGCTGTCCACCCGATGACCAAGAAATTGCTTCACTTTCTGGTGGAGAAAAACGTCGCGTAGCGCTTTGTAGACTCTTGCTGCAAAATCCTGATGTACTCTTGTTAGATGAGCCAACAAACCACTTGGATGCGGAATCAATTGATTGGTTAGAACAACATTTACAACAATATCAAGGTACGGTCATTGCAGTAACCCACGACCGGTATTTCTTGGATAACGTTGCGGGTTGGATTCTTGAATTGGATCGGGGAGAGGGGATTCCTTGGAAAGGAAACTACAGCTCATGGCTTGAACAGAAAGGGAAACGATTAAAAGAGGAGGAAAAGACCGAATCTAAACGTCAACGCATGCTTGCTCAAGAATTAGAATGGGTTCGAATGAATCCAAAAGCACGTCAGGCAAAATCGAAAGCTAGGCTTCAGAATTATGAAAAAATGCTCTCAGAAGACGGCAAAGAAAAAGAAGCTACGCTTGAGATTCCAATCCCGAATGGTCCACGACTTGGAAACAATGTGATTGAAGCGATCCACGTAGGTAAGAGCTTTGGAGATAAATTGCTATACGATGATTTGAATTTCTCCCTACCACCTGCCGGAATTGTTGGAATCATTGGGCCGAACGGTGCAGGAAAAACGACCATATTCAAAATGATTATGGAAGAATTGATGCCGGATAGCGGAGAATTTAAAGTCGGAGAAACCGTGAAATTGGGGTATGTCGATCAGAACCATAAATCCTTAGATCCAAATAAATCGGTATATGATGTGGTTTCGAATGGTCTTGAATTTATTGAAATTGGAAATCAAAAAATCAACGCCAGAGCATACCTTTCAAAGTTCAATTTTAACGGTTCAGATCAAAATAAAAAAGTTGGCGTACTTTCCGGTGGGGAACGAAATCGATTGCATTTGGCGATGACCTTAATGATTGAAGCCAACGTCTTGTTACTGGATGAGCCAACCAACGATATTGATGTGAACACCTTGCGCGCACTGGAAGAAGGCATCGAGCGCTTTGCGGGTTGTGCGGTGGTTATTTCTCACGACCGTTGGTTCTTAGATCGTATTTGTACACACATCCTAGCCTTTGAAGGAGATTCTCAGGTTTATTGGTTCGAAGGTTCCTACTCTGAATACGAGGAAAACAAAAAGAAACGCTTGGGTGATAGTGGCCCGAAACGAATCAAGTATCGAAAAATAATGTAATTATTTCAGGCTTTTGGTATATTTCCAAACCAGCGATTCAATCACATTGTGCTTTTTGATCTTTAAATACGCTTGAGGCGTATGACTAACCCTTTCCTTAAAAATTACCGAATAAAAACTACAGGCGGCAGCATATGAACCCAATTTACTGGGGTGACTGTTGTCGGATTTGTAAAGTGTTGTGATATGATGTCTGAAGTATAACTTTTCAAATACTAAGCCCACCGGTGTAAGTAAGGCATCGAAATCTGTAGCAAGCACCTTGTATTTTGCCGAGATTCTTCGAATCATTTTGTAATGCGTATTGGAATACCCATATTTAGGATACCCCTTTTTATAAGCCCAGGTCATAAAGAAAACTAACTTGGTGTTAGGGTTTCGTTGCTTAATGCTCGAGACGATTTTGTTTAAGCCGGGAAGCGTTTTGTTATAATAGATCGAACTGTCCTTTAACATGTCTCTACTGGAACCTTGCAGCACCACGTAATCCCATTTCTTCCATTGGATTGCCTTGTAAACTTTATCTCGTAAAGAATGTCTATAGAACGAGGTTTTTCCTTTGACACACCAATTTACTTCAACGTGTTTTCCATTTGCCTTGGCGATTTTCATGAACATGCGCGGCATGTGATTGCGGTAGGTGTACGAATTGCCTATGAATAATATACGTATTGGTTCTTCCGCGAAGCTCAGGGACTGACCTGAAACCAATAGTAAAAGAAGAAATACAACGATGCGATTCATAAGTACATTAACAAGACGAATGTAATAAAAGTTCTAAGTTTAAGGAGCGTATTCCTTATTCCTTCGTCTAATAATGCGTTTTAGCTTGAGTGGTAGGAGTCGATATGCTCTCCATAAATACGGACGGAATAACAATGCGAGTATTCGGTAAAGGGTCCAGCTTAAAGTATCCCAAAAAGTAAGTTTAATAGCAGTTGATGGGGTAGTATATCCAAGCTTTTTACTAGTTTCATTCGTTTGTTTTAGAATTACTCCTTGATGTTTTTCTGACAAGGATTGAGTAATTTGTTGTTTTGTACGGGGAGTTGCATCTAAAATTCCTCGGTGAAAATCGCTAATTTTTTCAATGTATTGAGGGCTCAGTAAGTATGCGCGATGTGCAATTAATGCGTGAAATCCTGCTTGATAATTCAATTGTGAAGGTTCAAATGAAACGCCCCAATATGTGTTCAAAGTTTTTAGTGCGGATTCAGGGTTGGAAATGAAAGTTTCAAAGGGTAAGATTTGAATGCTTGGAAAACCTAAGGCCTCATCGTAGGTAAGTTTCCAAACATTACTCAAATAATAGGGGTGACTAAAAAAATCAATGCCTCTTCGACTTTTCGCTTCAATATTCGCTAATACGTTTCGGGTTAACATCAAAAACGATGCACTGGGAAATAAACGCGTAATTTCCTCCTTATGAAACACATACTTCATCTGCTTGTCAAGAATAACCTTGATGGAATCCTTGTTTTTAATGTCGCTATCGTAGAAATTTAAATAAGTTAATTTGATTAATCGATCATAGTTCAAGATAGCGGCATGGACCATGAGGCATTGAATAAAACGCTCTTTGTGCTCAAAATACAAGGCGGCGTTCTTTTCGAAAAGGCTAAAGAAGTCATCCACATAGGCCTTAATTCGGCTTTCATTCCAATCGCTTATGTTTCCGTACTTACCTGAAAAATACAAGGCAAACGGTTCTTCCGATGCAACAATCAATGAAGGATTCATATTCAACATGGTCGCAAGCAAAGAGGAACCCGTACGTTCCGTACAAAGTATAAAATGAATGGGTATGGAATCTAATTCGTCGCTACGCCACATGCTTCTTACGTTTTTTGTCGATACGGAGCACCCAACGCTCAAAATAGGTAACTTTTAAACGAATAGGCAACCTATTAAACAGCGCATCTTTTGCTCGTTCTATGCTTATTTTTATAGCATATGGTATTGCGCAAGCTAGAATCAAGCATCGTTTGGAAAAAGGGATTGTTAATGTAGTTTGATAGCCATAAGTACTTCCAGTTCTCCCTGCAATAACCTCGCATACAGCAATTTCATGAGGGCTTAATCCGGTCTTCCAAGCCTCAACTGCTGCGGTATGTATGGGTTTAGACAAATCACCAAAGCGTTTTTTCATGCGCTCGGCTTGTTCGTATTGGGTTTTTACTTCGTGCTGAAATAAGGCTTGGTATGGCGCCAAGGCCTCTTGCGCTTCCATTTTTACTGGTATTTCAAGAAACTCACATACCTTGATTAACCATTGGTCTGGGGCTTGAACCAGATCTTCATAACGTACAATTAGCACGTGATTTGGATGCTTTTTTTGAAAGGACGCAATGCGTTGTTCAAATTGAATCCAGCGTAAGGAATTAAAGTATGCGCTGGTGGATTTCAAATGGACACTATTTTTCCTTGAATTCACATTGGCTCGGTAGTCGCGCATCATCCAAATGAACTTTGTGTTGGGGTTGATGGAATGCAGTGCATCGAGGCAGTAGGAGTGAAGCGGATTCTTATTGATGAAATGTACAGCATCTTTAGTGGGTTCGAGCTGATCCACAAACGAACGATACGTGTGAATGATAAGTTCCTCATACGACGTGATTTCCTTATACGAAACGAAGGAGTCCTCGTCAAACGTAAACCCAACATAGGGCTGTAGGATTCCAAAGGCCTTATGGAAACGCGCGGCCAATGCTAATTCTTCGCTATTGAATTCGGTTCTATTTTTCCATGCATTATAGAAAAATGGAATAAAATAGTTTTCCGGTCCTGCCCACACCTCGGGCTGTGCATTCAACATGCTTTGCAATAAGGTGGTTCCTGAACGACCTATGCCAATGATGTGATGATGCTTATTCAAGGCGTTTCAATTTTAAGGACGAGGGAAGGTGAAAAAGCAATTTTTCTTTGAGGTCATACCAGTATGCTATGATTTGCAAGGTTAAAGGAATGTAGGCTGTAGCATTCGTTTCGCATTCATAGCCAAATTTATACATTTCATTTCGGCAAATGAATTCAATGGTTTCCTGTTGTCGAAGATCGAGTACTTCGCGCCATTGTTCAACAGCACGGGGGCTTATTGGTTGATTTAAATCAACATATTTTTTATTTAAGCGGGCGTTAGTTTCATTGTGGCCACTGGGGTTCCACGTTGCGATTTCATCGATCTTCATCGGGCTCAATCCGAGAAACGCACAGAGTTCGTCGATTGTCTGCTGCGGATGCGTTACAAACTGTTCATACCTTAATAAATAGATTTGCGAGGAATAATCACGCCTTAAGTGATGGAAATGACGGTTATATCGTTTCCATCGGATGGCATTTAAAATCCAATGGTTATTCCTGCCATGAACCGAATTAACGCTTTGGATGCGCGATGCTACATTCGCTCGCGGATCACGTACCAGAAAAATGGCTTTAGTTTGTGGATATTCCTTAAGGAAATGATGTGCATGTATGGTGTTTACTGGATTCTTATCTATAATCCATTTCGGACCTTGGGCGTTCTTCTCGGACGTAGAATCGCTTGTGAATAAGGTCGAAAGTTGGTTCATGTAACTGAAATAGTCTAATTCTCTTGGAATCTGTGCAATTTCTTCAGGTTGAATTTGCCATGGGTGACCAGGATGCCTTCGCTTCATAGCGTTTATAAAGCGCACAACCAAGTGATTTCTTTTTGAATTGAACCGATTATTTCGAAGGGCCTTATAAAAAAATGAGAACAAGGGAATTTCAGGATTATCTAAGCAATCGGGATGGCTTCCGAGTGTTTTTGAAAGTAAAGTCGACCCGGATCGTCCGATTCCTATAATGAATAATCGATTCAAGTTATTTAATGTAAACTATTGATTATTAATTTTTTGAATGTAAGATTCTATGCGTGCTATTTCTTCATTTGCCGCTTGATTATTCATCTTACGTAAGGAGCTAATCGCTCGATTGAATGAGCGTATTGCCTTTTCTTTTTCACCCAGATTCACATATGAATTTCCAATTTGCACAAAGTCTTTGGCCTTACCTTTTCCTGTTTTGATTTGATGTTTGTGGATTGCTATAATTGCTTCATAACGAAGCGCATTAAGGAGGTAGGTATCTGTGAGTTCCTCCAACTTGGATTCGGGGAATTTCTGTTCGATCATGACTTTTGTCGCAATGATTTCATCGATTAAGGAATCAGAAATAGTCGCAAAACGGTCAGGCGCAACAAAGTGACCCACCGCATTTTTACGGAAATCATCCACGATGTTATAACTCGCTTTTTTTCCAGTATATAATTCCATTAATCGCTGATTAACTTGCTTGGCGTATGAAGGATTTAATTCGGCTAAGGTCTTGTTCCATGTTGCCTGTCCCGCAGCATAAGCGCTTAGTTGAGCAATCGAAGTTGGATTTAAGCCCTCGGCTAAAAACAATTTTCCCCGTTCTTCAAATTGACTAAGTAGGCCTAAAACGCTTGAACTTGAAAGGGAATCAAACGCGTAAATTGATGGATTTTTGAGTGATTTATCCGTTAAGAACCCTTCGTTACGTTTCCAAACAATGTAGGTCTTTACCTGTGAAACTAAGCGGTTTTCCCATGCTTCCTGATAATCAGGTTGTTTCTTGGTGAGTTCGTTAAGTAAGGCTAAAGACGCCCGCTCATCACACAAGAAAGAAGATTCAATAGCGGCCAAGTTGCTTGTGATTTTGTTATAATCCGGATAAACGTGCAGCGCGTTCTCGTAAGCCTGTTTGGCCCTTATTACTTGGCTGTAGATTGCTTCTTGGTTTTCTGACTGGACATCGTTCCAAGATTGATTGATTTGATACTGTAATTCTTGTCCAAGCAAGGCATGAACTTTAGCGGATTTTGTGGTTGAGCTATCGGATTCATAAAGACTCAAGCGGTCGCTCCATGAACCGTTCCGAAGGAAGACCATACTTAAACTGTACATACTGAAAGCAATGAAAAGCAGGGGTGCAATTTTTCCTTTAATTGTTGAGAATTGATTCAACAGAAAGACGATGGTAATGCATAGTCCCAGGCTTGCGGTAAATGCTAAGCGTTCACCAACAATTCCAACCATAGGAAAGATCAAGTTACACGCTCCAACAATAGCCAGAAAGAAAAATACCAGTCCAAAACTCAATTCGGTGTGAGTCTTTTTTGCAACGGACCATAAAATAAAACCTAAGGTGATTAATAGTGTCGTAGCGATAATAAGCGTTCCAAGAGTGAATGCTGGGGTAACGGAAAATGACCCCAAGCCATAATAGCATTGTAAATCCAAGGGTAGGATGCTCTGTTTAACATACCAAATCACGGAGTCAAAGAATAGGGGGATGCGCTGAATGAAGCTGTATTCAAACGCTGGATTTTCAACGATGGAAAATTCGCGAATTTTATCGGTCTCAATTAATCCCTTTTTTAACAATCCAAAGATGATCCGTGCACCGAGTAGCGATGCGGATATATAAGCAACGGATTTCCATGAAAAGGATCGAAAGAATACAAGGGCAATGGGAATTATCACCAACATGGGCATGGCCGTTTTTTTACTCAACAAAGCCAAGAGCAAATACAGCAATGTAAAGAGTAATGATTTCCATTTTCGTGAATCGACAAACCGAAGTGCGGAACGTAAGGCTAATAAAGAGAATAGCATGCTGAGCAATTCATCTCGATTTTTTAAACTATTTACGACCTCACTGTGAATGGGTAAGCTGAGAAAAAGCAAGGTAATCACGAACGCTATACCATGCTTTGAAGGACCAAACAGGCTATTCAGGGTGCTGAATAAAATGATGCCAAGCAAGGCATATAAGAGCAGTTGAATAAAGTGGGAAATGTGAACCCATGCATCGGAGCTTCCAAATAAGCTGTTTTCAATGGCAAAGGTGGTTAGAACGACCGGACGGTATTCGTAGTTTTGTTCTTCATTGGTAGCGTAGGAAGTACTAAAAATGGCAGGAATGCCTCTTATGCCCTTACTTACCAGTGGATGTTCTTGTCGATCCGTACAGGTAACTAATTCATCATCTAGGGCAAAGGTGTTTTTAATCGTGTTGCCATAAAATAGGAATACCCAAAGAATTAGTACAGGATAAACAAAACGTTGGGATAACGTAAAAACTCTACCAAAGAAAGGGAATTCAAGCTGCACAACTCAAAGGTAGTATTTTAATCAAAAAAAAATCCCGGTTTCCCGGGATTTAAACTAGTTCTTAACTTCTTTATGTTCTGCTTTTTCGCGTTTCTTCTTTTTAATCTCCTTAACCTCTTTTTCTAATTTTTCATATTGCGCAGCGGTTAATACATCTTTCAACATGGCTTTTCTTGCTTGTTGATTACTTTGCAATACTTCCTTCTTAACCTCTTCAGAAAACGTGGAAGTTTTGATTCCGTCATTTTTCATGATGATTCCCAAATTGATATCATACACTTTCGAATACTGATCATCGGTTAAATTTAACTCAGTTTTCATCCGATTGGTTTGATTCGTAGCGCGTTCTTCTGCAGTTGTTTGTGCAAAATTCATAACCGAAACAAAAAGTAACGTAATTAAAAAGATGTTCTTCATGGCGAATAAAATTTTGATAAAAGTACGAATAACATGTGGTTAAGGATGCCTTGAACTAATAAATTTAGTCAAACAATCAAACGACTATTCACCAAATTCCATTACTCGTTCAACACTTCCATCCGTGTAAATAAATAACATTAAGGTGTTTTTTCTTCGGTTTATTACTTTACCGTTTAGGTCTGTAATACGCACCAGTGTTTTATTTGATTGCAGTATTTCATTCATACCGGTATAGCTTACAGTTAAATTTAATGTGATTGTGCTATCGCATCCGTTTGCAGCTGGAACTACTTGCGTGTAAACACCACTTTGAGTATAGGTTTGACCATTCAAGGTATATGAATCGATTGCCGTTTCAGTTAACGAAGTAGTGCTATGATTCAAAATGGTTAAATCCAATGCATCTACACCGATACATCCATTGGCATCTACTCCATTCACAGTGTATGTTCCTGAATTTACAGGAATAAAGGGGGTATTATTGATTGCACCATTGTTCCAAGAATATTGCAAGGCTCCACTGCCGGATAGAACAACAGAATCTCCTTCACAAATCGTAACATCAGGACCCGCACTTACATCCGGTAAAGGATTAACCGTTAATGTAGCATTCGTAGGAGTACTTGGGCAGTTTGGAGTGTTGGCATCAACTGCAACTACAGTATACGTTCCTGCAACGTTTGTTATAACGCTTGAAGCATTTCCTGGATTTGTAGCACCATTAGGAACGATCCATGTGTAGGTGTAATTTCCTGCTGGAGTTGTGTTGGCTGTTATCGTTGCGGTTTCGCCTTGGCAAAGTGTTGCATTATTAAGTATTACAACTGGCGAAATACAGTTTGGTAAGGTAATCGTTACAACACCATTTCCTTGGTTGATTCCAGGTACATTCACTTGATTAATTCCGGCATTGAAAGAACCTCCACCACCACCGTGTGTAGGATCGGTACCTCCACCACCACCGGAATAACCGCCACCGCCGCCACCGCCGCCGTAATGATTACCGCCGCCGCCACCGCCGCCGAAACCACCATAGCCACCGCAACCGCCGCCGCCGCCACCACAAAATGGCGAACCCCCAACCCAATTTAGGGTAATGTCACCACCTCCAAAAGGACCACCTCCAGCACTTAGCCATCCCGTTCCTCCACCTGCACAAGGTGTATTGCTCCACAAACCTGCAGAACCTCCAGCGCCAGCAGTCCCACCTAAGTAAGCTCCAGATTGATCATTACCGCCATTGGTTGTAATCTTTCCATGCGCATCAGGATGAATGGCACCGGAACCTGCATAATTGCAAAGACCACCACCACCACCAGCAGCTAAAAGTAAATTGTTCGCATTGCGGTAAACAAAGCTCCCGCCACCGCCACCAGAACTATTTTGTGACTGACCACCAATTTGCAATTGACCTTGTTGACCAACCACGATGTATATAGTTTCTCCTGGAGTAACCGCAAAATCACCAGACATTAAGGCACCTAATCCTCCGCCTGTATTACCGCCTCCTTGAGCACCAGATGCTGAAATTGTAAGAGTTGTTACGCCGGCTGGAACCGTGTAGGTCTGAACTGAGCCTGTGTAATTAAATGAAAAGGTTTGCGCATGCGCAAACGAAGAAAATAACCCAATCACCATAGTGAAGAGGTAAATACGTTTTTTTAGTAAATTTTTAATCATATTAGTTTTGTTTGTTTAAAGGTACTCATAAATATGGCACTATTCGTTTTTTTTAATTAAACAAGAATACGTTCATTCCTTTACCTTTCTTTATCTTCGCATTATGGCCGTGAAATGGAAATCCCTTGTACCCACATTTTTAAAAGAGATATTCCGTTCCCTTAAGCGAAAAAAACGACAGGCTGCCTTGCTTAATCAGCAACAGTCAGGACAGGGATTAACGAAGGAAGAATTAAAAGAATCGTTGCTGAATGCCGGTATACTTCATGGTGATCACCTCATGGTGCACGCCAGTTTAAGCAAGATGGGATTTATTGAAGGGGGCGCCGACACGGTAGTTGAAGTGCTTAAGGAGTTCGTTGGTGCTGACGGTTTGATTCTAATGCCAACTTCTCCCATTGCGCGCTTGCAATTAGATTATGTGTCTGTCAATCCCTCGTTCGATGTCTTGAATACCCCGTCGGCTATGGGTAAAGTCTCTGAAGTATTCAGAACCTCGGCTGGGGTCGTTAGGAGCTATCATCCCACGGAGCCCGTAGCGGCTTGGGGAGCGAAAGCGTACGAGTACATTAAAGATCACACCAATAAAAACACTCCATACCACTGGGATTCACCATATGGGAAACTGATTCAACACGGTGGAAAAATTTTGTACATCGGCGTGTCACTTGATAATGCCGGTACGCATTTACATACCTTGGAAGATGCCGTAGATGTGGGGTTTCCGGTATATTATGCGCAAGAATTTAGGCTCCCTGTGCGTGACTATGAAGGTAAGGAACTACTTATAACTACGAAAGTTCATAATCCGGAATACTCAAAAAAACGCCGCTGTGATGAATTGCTTCCCATGTTTTTAAGCGAAGGGGTTTATCGTGAGGTGTATATTGGAAAGGCTAAAACCTTGGTGTTTGATGCTAAAAAAATGTTTGATGTCATGGTGAGCGCCTTCACTGATCGGGGAGTAACCATGTATAATCCTGAAGGAATCAAATGAAGATAGCCATTACATGGGATTATGAGTTGTTTTTTGGCGAACGCAGCGGTTCCGTGGCGCAGTGCATGCTTGAACCTACGCATCGTTTGTTATCGCTCGCA
>JAIXRD010000214.1 GCA_027485365.1 Cryomorphaceae bacterium
TTCCCGTCTTTAAATACGATGGTATTCACTGCGCCAATCGCCCTTGCCTCGGCATCTATATCATCTAAGTAGGGAATGATTTCCTCTTTGTAAGGAATGGTAACGTTAAGTCCGTTGTATGCTTTAGAAAGAACGGATTCGATGGCTGTAATGTCTTCAATAGGTATCAATTCGTAGGACGCCTCGATTTGATGTTCCTCAAAATAGGTCTTAAAGAACGCAGGTGAAAAACTATGCCCCAGCGATTTTCCGATTAATCCATATTTTTTCATGGCACGAAGAATTCAGGTCGGTATTCGAAATGCATGGTGTCATAATGTTTCCAACGACCACCCCATATAAATCCATGTTTTTCAAAAATCTCTACAATTCCCATCGGAATTCTATTTTTATATCCGAGCGAAGCATCTTCATTCTTGCATCCGCAATCCCATTGCCAGTAATTGGAATACGCCGTGTTTATGTCTATTGTAATTCCAAACGAATGTGCACTTAATCGGGTTGTACCGCTGATTACTCGCCAATTAAAGGTCCCGCCAATATTCGTTAGGTATTTTTTCCATTCCGGATGTTGATCAAGTTCACTGGAAACCTTGATGAGGGCGAGGTTTGCGCCATTGACTTTGGAGAATTGAATTTTTTGATTCACTAAGGTGGGGCACCATGTTACGGTGCTTAGATTTGCTTGGACCTCCGCTGCGGATTTTCCATAAATTTCTTTAAAAAATGCATCATTGCGAATTCTTCCTGCATCGGTATTGTTTTCTGAAGCACCTTGGTTATAGCTATAATGAAGTTGGTCTTCAATGTCTGGATTATCCAGCAATTCTTGCGTGTTTTTTTCTTTTTTATCGTCGTAAGTAAACGTTTTACCGGAGTTAAATACTACCTTGTTTTCCTTGATTTCTTTGATGTGGTTCGGATATGCTGTTATCCAAGGCAACTCGCTGGTGTTAATGAAAAAAGAAAAATACAGGATGAATTGTAGCATTTATTCACAATCCGTTTGAAAGGTAAGAACATTCGAAGAAAAAATTTGTCGACTAGCTTCCGGATACGAAGATAGAATACACGCATACCATACATCCGTTGAAAATGCGCCATTGGCTTTAAGTACCCAAGCGCCATTTACTTTTTTAAACAATGCTTCTACATGGCAACAGTCATATGCTTCATCTGGAAATTTAAGTTCCTTACCATCTTTTCGTTGAACGGTTCCTTCCATCCACGCATAAGTTCCATATACCTTGAAGTGATTTACGACAAAAATAACGTCTTGTTCTAAATCATTTTTAATATCGGTCCGTAGAAGATCCAACATTGCCGTGCGTTCTTTGGTGTTCTCTTCGGTTTTCTTCTTGAAATCACGTAGGGTTTGACTAAAGCTAAGTTGAATAGAAAGAAGTGTTGTAAAAAGTAGGAAAATAAAAATTCTCATATCATGTTTTTTTCAAAGGTAATAACTTCGATTTAGTTAAATGGCATTTTGTATTTTTACGGTAAATCTAGTCCTATGAAACATATCTACTTATTCTCAATTGTTAGTGCCCTTGTCTTTTTTAATACGGTGTGGGCTCAGCAACTAAAGGAAATTGAAACCACCTGGAAAAATGTTTCTCAGGAAGCCTTACCTGAATTAAGTGCATCTCGGATTCATGCCACGGCATATCAAGTTTTTCAATTAGATGTTAATTCCATGAGAGCTGCGTTAGAGGGGGTAACTTATCGCGAAGGAGGGTTAAATGGATTTGTCGCTTCAATAGATTTACCCTATGCTGATGGTACGATTCATCAGTTTACCGCAAAAAGAAATCAAACCATGCATCCAGCATACAATGCAAAATTCCCTGAATTAATTACCCTGGATGCGTATGCGACAGATGGTTCGGGAGCCTTTGGCAAGTGGGACATTACCCCCACCGGTTTGCACGCCATGATATTCATTCCTGGGCAATCGACTATTTTCATTGATCCCATGTTCGAGGGAAATAATGAATACTATATCGTTTATAGAAAACGGGATTTTATAACGGATAAAATTATGCAATGTGATGTGGAGAATTTCGACGAAGCAAAACCTTCACAAACCAATAAATCTATGTTTGGTACTTGCGACCTGCGTACGTATCGCCTCGCGTTGTCCGCGACAGCAGAATATACTATTTTTCATGGAGGAAGCGTAGCGCAGGCTGCAGCCGCTCAAGTGGTAACCATGAATCGTGTAAATGGGGTGTACGAAAAAGACATAGCAATCACCATGGTGATCATCCCAAATAACAACTCGTTGATTTATACAACGGCCGCATCCGACCCATATACAAATGGTACCCCGGGTACTATGATTAATCAAAATCAGTCCAATGTAGATAATGTGATTGGTAGTGCTAACTATGACATCGGACATGTCTTTGGAACAAACAGTGGAGGTCTTGCTGGTCTTGGGGTTGTGTGCACCGGAGGACAAAAAGCGCGTGGTGTAACGGGTAGCGGTGCGCCAATTGGAGATCCGTTTGATATTGACTACGTTGCGCATGAAATGGGGCATCAGTTTGGAGGAAATCATACACAAAACAACAATTGCAACAGCGTTGCCGCAGCCCGAAGGGAACCGGGAAGCGCCAGTACGATTATGGGGTATGCAGGTATTTGTGCACCCAATGTACAAAACAACAGCGATGATTATTTTCATGGATATAACCTGCAAGAAATAAGCAATGAAATTTTAAGTAATGGACATCAGTGTGAGGTGATTACCGCCTTAAATAACACGCCTCCGGTGATTAATTCCACCAGTGGAAACATCGTAGTTCCAATCTCCACGCCTTTTATACTTACGGCGCATGCAAGCGATGTGGATGGCGATGTACTTTCTTACTTATGGGAACAAATGGATAATGAAGCAACAACCCAACCACCAGTAGCCACTGCAACGGGTGGACCAAATTTCAGAAGTTTTGATCCGTCGCTTGATTCTAACCGTTATTTTCCAAACCTTGCTTCACTTGCTTCAAATGGGCCCTTTACTTGGGAGGTATTACCTTCGGTTGCTCGGGTAATGGATTTTAGGCTTTCAGTGCGAGATAACCATGGCGTAGGTTCATGCAACGATTACACAGATGTTACGGTAACAACCAATGCATCAGCTGGTCCTTTTGTAGTTACCTATCCTTCTGCAGCTGGCATAACATGGGTAGGAGGAAGTTCCCAAACGGTTACCTGGTCTGTGGCGAATACCAATGTGGCTCCAATCAATTGTGCGGATGTTCGCATTCTTTTGTCAGTTGATGGGGGTCAAACCTACCCGTATGTGCTTTCTTCAACAACGGCGAACGATGGAACAGAGACCATTAGTTGTCCTAATGTATCTACCAACACAGCCCGTGTGATGGTAATGTCTGGCGCGCAAACCTTTTTTGATATTTCAAATAATAACTTCACCATTACGTGTGGAACTACGCAAACACCGGTATTTAATTCCCTTTCAGTTGCTTGTCAAAATGATGCAGCGTTTAGCTTACCGAGTACTTCAGATAATGGCATAACGGGATCTTGGACACCGGCATTGAATCTTACGGTTCCAGGTTCGTTCACCTATAATTTTAACCCAGCAGCGAATCAATGCGCTAATCCAGCGAGTGTTCAACTCACCGTTCAACCAGAAGTAGAACCGGTATTTTCCCATCCAACTACGCTCTGTCAGAATGACCCATTCATATTACCTGTTACTGCTCAAAACGGAATTACTGGCACGTGGAATCCGCAAGTTAATTCACAACAGGTTGGTAGCACAACAGTAACATTTACGCCAGATGCAGGACAATGTAGTAATTCAGTAAATCAAACGATTGTCGTGAATGCAACGCCCACCAATGTCATTACACAGAACGGAATCACGCTTTCTTCGGTGGCAACGGGAGTAACGTATCAATGGATCGACTGCAATACGAATCAACCGGTGCTTGGCGCTACAAATCAAAGCTTTACCACTACAGAAGCTGTTGGTACGTATGCAGTTATAGTTTCCGCAAATGGCTGTTCAGATACCTCAACCTGTATCAGTGTTGATCAATCCGGGCTTAGTGAAGGGGACTTTAACTTCGGATTAATTCCAAATCCAGCCAATGAAAGTGTATTGATTCAATGGGATACAGAGGCTATTCAAGTGATTGAACTCCTCGATGAAGCAGGGAAAATTGTGCGCCGAGTATACCTTACAGGAGCAGCTCAACAGGTGGAATTTTCTTTAGCACAAATTGCAGCGGGTGTTTATTACGTGCGTTTGATTGGCGCGAATAATGTAGCAATTGAAAAACTCATCAAATTATAATGCGTCCTTTTTATATCATTTTCTTTCTTTTCGCGCACTTCATTGGGTATAGCCAGACCTATTACCTAACGGGTCGACCATTTCCCTTAGAACGAAATAATGCCATCAAGGAAGTCGGTAAACAATGGGGGATTGATGTTAAATATGCCGGTAATGATGTGGTAGAAGCATTTGGACTTGATTCTTTAAATCAGTTTATTGAATCGCAACATGCCCTGATTCAGGCGCAACGAGGATCCGATTGGTTGGGAGATTTTTTTAAGCAAGTAGATGAGGTTCAAGCCATTCATGATGAAATAAGGCGTTATGTACTTAACAACCAATATATTTCACGGGGCGATTACCCAGAAAGAAAACTGATTATAGCTCGAAGCAATAAACGAACATATCGCGTGGTGGTGGTTGAAGTAGAATCAACTGAGCGCGTTACGTGTAAATCTGAGTATATGGTTCGTTGGACAAAACGTAAAAAGCTGACCACTAAGGAAGGGTGTTCATTACCGTTTCAATTTCCTGAAAACGGAATAATATTAAAATAGCATTGGAAGCGAGGGTTTTAAAGTCAACGGGAAGTTGGTATGTAGTAGAAACAGCAACGGGCGAGGTGTTTAATGCCCGTTTGCGGGGTAAATTAAAACAATCGGGACTGAGGTTAACGAATCCCATTGCAGCCGGTGATCGCGTTACGTTAAAGGATCAAAGAGATGAGGAGGGAAATCATGTCATCGAAGATATCTTACCTAGAACGAATTATGTATCTAGAAAATCTACCAACCTGAGCAAGGAAATGCAGATTTTAGCAGCGAATATTGATCAGTTGTTTATCATCGTAACCTTGAAAGACCCTAAGACGCACCCCTTGTTTATCGATCGATTTTTAGTGGCAGCAGAATCCTTTAGAATTCCGGTTACCCTGCTATTCAACAAGGTGGATTTGTATACCAAGGTTGAAGTCGATTTATATAAAACCTTGTCCGAAATGTATGAGCGCATCGGCTATCCCTGTTATCAAATACAGAGCACCGACAAGAATTCGGTAGAATTTCTTAAAAAGCTCATGCAAGGCAAGCAGGTGATGCTAGGAGGAAACAGTGGGGTGGGAAAATCCTCCATTGTTAATGCATTGGACGCTTCTGTACAGTTAAAAACAGGAGAAATATCTGCAGCTCATCAGCAAGGAAAACATACCACCACCTTTGCTGAAATGCATAAGTTGAGTTTTGGTGCCTATGTGATAGACACCCCTGGAATCAGATCGTTTGGCTTGGTAGATTTGGAAAAGGAACATCTAGGGCATTATTTCCCGGAAATACGTGCAGCTATGGAAAATTGTCGCTTTAATAATTGCATGCACTTGAATGAACCGGGTTGCGGTGTAAGGACGGCGGTGGCAGAAGGAATAATCGCAAGCCAGCGCTATGCACACTATAAAGCGATTTTAGAAGAGGAAGATAACGACCCATATAGAAGGAGTAAATTCTAATGAAAGTAGTCATTCAGCGTGTCTCGGAAGCCTCTGTTATGATTGATGGAAAAGTCCATAATCAAATAAATCAGGGTTTCGTTGTCCTTTTGGGTGTTGGTCAAACTGATGACGAACAAGACATTAATTACATGGTTCAAAAAATCTTAGGCTTGCGAATATTTTCTGATGCTGAAGGGAAAATGAACTATTCCTTGGAAGATGTCAA
>JAIXRD010000129.1 GCA_027485365.1 Cryomorphaceae bacterium
AACATATTTTTTTTGATTTAGACCGAACGCTATGGGATTTTGATAAAAACTCCGAGCGCGCCTTGCGCATACTTTTTGAGGAATGTGGATTAGGGCAGCATATTACAACCTTCGAAACGTTTCATAAAGTTTATCACAATAAAAATAAAGCGCTCTGGCATGCCTATTCCAATGGAAAAATCTCGAAAGAGTCGTTACGCTATGAACGTTTTCGGGCAACGCTTAAAAAATTTCAATTAACGGACGAGTCGCTCATTAAGCGATTCGGAGATGGTTATGTGGACCTGTCGCCAAAACAAACAGCCTTGGTGCCTTTTGCTGCGGAAGTTATTTCAGACCTAAAAGAAATGGGATTTAGGCTTCATATAATCACAAATGGATTTTTAGAGGTGCAACATGTTAAGCTTAAGCACGCAGCAATTCATCACCATTTCGATGTGATCTTGTGCAGTGAAGAAGTCGGGGTAAACAAACCAAATCCTCAAATTTTCAAACATGCACTCAATCTAGCAAATACTACGGCTCAAGCCAGTTTGATGATTGGAGATGATTACCGTGCCGATGTGGCGGGTGCATTAAAAGCGGGAATGCAAGCCATTTGGTATCAGGAAAAGAAAAATGAAAAATCGAAGTACGATTATAAAATCAACTGCTTAAGTGAAATTCCGCAACTTGCAGCAAAATTAATGCGCTGATTATCGGTTTTTTTCTTGTCTTGTTTTTTCAAACATCGCGATTCCTGCGGCAACCCCAACGTTTAAAGAACTTGTAGTGCCTTCCATAGGTATTGTTACCCGAAGATCGGCCATATTTAGAATATCTTGTGTAATGCCATCTTCCTCAGAACCCATTACCAAAACTATCGATCCGCGGAGATTTGCTCCATCTATTGCTACCTTTGTTTTTTCAGTTACTGCAGCAATGCGAATTCCTAATTGTTGGATATGAAATAAGGTGTTTTTGAATTGGTCTGTTTTACAAACTGCAATTCGATTTAAAGCCCCAGAAGATGCCTTAACCGCATCTGCCGTTACCAATGCTGAACCCTTAGTTGGGATTAAAATAGCATGAATTCCCATACATTCAGCCGTTCGTGCAATAGCCCCGAAATTTCGAACATCCGTGATGCGGTCTAGCGCGAGGATAAAAGGTTTTACCCCAGCCTCCAGCCATTGTTCTGCCAATTCTTCAATCTGCTGATATTCGATTGGGGAAACATAGGCTACAATGCCTTGATGATTTCCAGAGGTTAATTGACTCAACTTTTGAATAGGAACGTATTGTACTACGTAATCATTTCCTGTTAAAAAAGTTCTAATCTCTTCAAACCCTTCTTTTGAAATTCCTTTTTGGATTAAAATCTTATTTATTTCACGTTTCGCTTCAACAGCTTCTTTCACACTGTGAATCCCGTAAATGATATCCGATTTTTCTTTTCGAGTATATGCTTGATGTGGTTTTTTAATCATTTGAAATGGTATTCGATGTTAACTTGATCTTTCAACGTGATAGCTACTGGACAGGCCTTACCAGCAGCAATAATTTTTGTCAATGTTTTTTCATCCCAATCGTTTCCGCGGAAATCTATAGTTAGATAAATTTCTGAGATCCTTCGGGGATTTGATTCCATTATTTTTTCTACCTCAATTCGGGCAAAAGTGAATGGTATTTCACGTTCCTCACAATAGATTCCTATAATGGTTAAAAAGCACGATGCAAGCGCTGTGGCCACTAAATCTGTTGGCGAAAAATAGGCTCCCATTCCATGATTATCTATTGGGGCATCGGTTATAATTTGCTCCCCGGCCGTGTGCACACAAGCAGTTCTTAATGACCCTTGATAGGTTACAATTGATGTCATAGGGCTCAAAGGTACGGATTGTTTTATGGATATAATTAAACCAAAATCCCTGGACCTATGTTTTAAGAATATTTTACCGAAATTTGTACCGAAATGGAGAACAACTCACGCATAAAAAAACCAAACTGGCTACGAGTTAAATTGCCAACTGGTGAAAATTATAAAAAGGTTCGCGGATTAGTCGATGAACATAAGTTGCACACGATATGTGAAAGCGGTAGTTGTCCGAATATGGGAGAATGTTGGGGTGAAGGCACGGCAACGTTTATGATTTTGGGTAATGTATGTACGCGTTCGTGCGGATTTTGTGGCGTTCAAACTGGAAAACCAGCTGAGGTTGATCTCTTTGAGCCCGGAAAGGTTGCGCACAGCGTTAAAACCATGCAAATTAAACATGCCGTAATAACCTCTGTTGATCGCGACGACTTAAAAGATGGAGGCGCTGATGTTTGGGTTCAAACCATTCGTGCCATTCGACATCAATCACCGGGAACCACCATGGAAACCTTAATTCCTGATTTTGCTGGAAATTGGGATAATCTTCAGAAAATTATTGAGGCTGCTCCCGAAGTTGTTTCGCACAATTTAGAAACGGTTCGACGCCTAACAAAACAAGTTCGAATTCAAGCCAAATACGACCGTTCGTTGGAGTTGTTATTTCGTCTTAAAAAGGGTGGAATGAAGACAAAATCCGGAATCATGCTCGGCTTAGGCGAATCGAGCGATGAGGTGTTAGAGACCTTGGAGGATTTAAGTCGAGTAAATGTGGATATTGTTACCTTGGGTCAGTATTTGCAACCTTCTTTAAATCACCTTCCGGTAGCTGAATTTATTACACCCGAACAATTTGATTATTACCGTGAAGTAGGATTGAAAATGGGTTTTAGACATGTTGAAAGTGGCCCTCTTGTTCGCTCTTCCTATCACGCTGAAAAACATATTTTATAGAAAGTTGAACAGAACATTAAATTTTGTGTTTATTATAAACTGAATTTTTACTATATTGGCACACTAAATTAGAAGTATAATACCTATTTCTCATGAATAAAAAAATATATCTTATTGGTTCTCTGATTGTTGCAGCTGTAATTGCGGGAATCGGACTAAATGAATTACGTAAATCAAACCTCGGAACTTATGGTGAAAATGCCCTAGGTTTATTCGCTTCTGACGGAAAAGAAACTAAAGGAGCTGATGAAGCCTTGGAATGGTTGAAAGCTCGTTATGTCGATGTTGAAACAGGAGAACAAGTTTCTGAAGCAAGGTTATTAGAAATCCGCAAGCGTGTAGCCCAAATGGATCGTTCTAAGAATATTACGTTTACCGAAGAGGGTCCTGATAACATAGC
>JAIXRD010000164.1 GCA_027485365.1 Cryomorphaceae bacterium
AGGATTGTTGTTCAATTACGGTGCAGCGAATACCTATTCTTCAATAAATTATGCTTCCACCTATACAGGAAAATGGAGCTATAATAAAAAAAAAAAAAAAAAAAAGGAAACACTCCCCTTGGGTGTTTGTGGTATGGTAGTAGAAACAAGTGATTCTGCCTCCTCTTTGTTATTTTCAATGAAAACTCCCATCGAAAAAGCAAACAATCAAGTGCAAATTCTTTTTGAGAATGATTCGCTATCCTTCGATGTAACGGTTTACATCAATAACAGATTAATCACACAGGGGATCGAGTACATTCCGCAAGGGTTGATGTTTTCTTGGGCAGATTCAATCAAAACTATTACGTTAATCCCCACTAAAAACCCAAAGGGAACTCGATTTCGCTTCTATGGCATTAACGTACAACATGAAGAAAATCAAGGAATAGTCTATCATTCAACTGGGGTAGGAGCCGCAGCATTCCGGTCTATTTTAATCCTAGAAAAGTTACCAGAGCAACTTCCATTGATTCAACCGGATCTTGTGATCCTAGATTTTGGAACGAATGACATTTTGTATGAAAATCGCATTGAGCCTACCCTGTCCAAAGAGGTGGAAAAAGCCATTGCTTGGTGGAAATCGATGGTTCCTGAGGTGTTGATTGTGTTAACTAGCACGCAAGATTTGTACTATAAAAAACATCCCATTACCGCAGGGGTTTTGTTTCGCGATCTCATGGATAGTTTAGCCAGAAAGAACGATTGTTTGTTTTGGAATTGGTATGATCTATCGGGCGGCTTAAATACCATTCGTACTTGGGCTACTTTGGGCTATGCTAAAACCGACCACATTCATTTAACGAAAATAGGCTATCAAGTGAAGGGTGGACTGCTGTATACATCCTTCATGAATACATTAGACGCCTTGAATACACAACCTAGTTTAGAAGAATTACGCATACCTCTTAAAGAATACAAGGAAACTATACCTCAAGCAAGCCCACCAAAGCCCATTCCTCCTAAACCGAGTGCGTATTATGTGGTTAAATCGGGAGACACCTTATCAGCAATTGCCAGTAGAAACCACACTACAGTTGCAGCGCTTAAACGAGCCAATGGACTTTCTTCAGATACTATTCGTGTGGGACAACGGTTAAAAATCCCTTAGTTAAGCGTAAACCTAAACCCTATTTTTTAACGGATTAGTTGCAACCCGATTACTGAACTAAATAATAAGCGAGTAGCAATAGGTCAATTGTAATTGCAATACTCGCTTTCAACGTGTTTTTCTAAATTCATGTGTTTATTTTTTATCAAAATTCTTCTAATTCCCTAGCTTAAAGAATGATGGTTGACGTGTTTTTTACTGATTTTAGTCAGTATTTTCAAGGAAAAACAAAATACATCCTCGAAAACTTGACAAACGCTAGTTTAGGGTTGTATCTTTGTAGCCTATTAAGAATATATGAGTAAAATGAAATTATCGGAGTTCAGCTTCGATCTTCCCCAAGAGTTAATCGCAGAATACCCTTCAGAAAATCGTGACGAATGTCGATTAATGGTAGTGCATCGTAAAACTGGTAAAATAGAACATAAGTTATTCAAGGATGTGCTTTCTTATTTTGATGATGGCGATGTGATGATCCTAAATAATACCCGAGTGTTTCCTGCGCGCATGTATGGAAACAAGGAAAAAACCGGCGCTAAAATCGAGGTGTTTTTACTTCGTGAATTGAATCGCGAGAGTTTTTTATGGGATGTATTAGTTGATCCAGCGCGAAAAATCAGGATCGGAAATAAATTATATTTTGGAGAAGATGATTCGCTAGTAGCCGAGGTAATTGACAATACCACTTCGCGTGGAAGGACCTTGAGATTCCTGTTTGATGGACCCTATGAGGAGTTTAAGAAAATTATCACTGAGCTCGGAGAAACACCACTTCCAAAATATATCAAACGAGAGGTAGAACCAAAGGATGAGGAAATGTATCAAACCATCTTCGCTAAGGAAGAAGGTGCGGTTGCTGCACCAACGGCAGGTTTACATTTCTCGCGTGAATTATTGAAGCGTTTAGAGTTGAAAGGGATAAATTTCGCAGAGTTAACCTTACACGTTGGCTTAGGTACGTTTCGTTCGGTGGAAGTAGAAGACCTTACAAAACACAAGATGGATTCAGAGCAGGTAATCATTTCTGAAAAAGCAGCGAACATCGTGAATGAAGCCAAGCGAAATAAGAAAAAAGTGTGTGCTGTTGGTACAACAAGTATGCGTGCGATTGAATCTTCAGTTTCCACAGAGGGCATGTTGAAGCCCTTTGATGGATGGACAAACAAATTCATTTTTCCGCCGTATGATTTTATGGTCGCAGATTGTTTAATAACAAACTTTCATACGCCGTTATCTACCTTGTTAATGATGATTTCTGCATTTGCAGGTCATGACTTAATGATGGCGGCTTATCATGAAGCAATTAAAGAGAAATATCGGTTTTATTCATATGGCGATGCCATGTTGATTATTTAACCTTACTGCTTAATTCGTTTCTAAGACCATACCACCCAACCAGGTGCATCTTTACATTGCCCACGGGTATTTTAGCCTTGATTAATACAGGAATACGGTTTTTATCTTTTGTGACCCAAAAGCTAACGTCTTCCTCATGTTTAAAATATCTGCCCGTTTGAACTACCGGTATAAAACGCATGCATTTGAAGGTGCCTTTCCGAAGGTTGATTTCTTCATCCCCTTTGTACTTTATTTTTAAGGTAAAAAGTTCATCATCCATGAAACATGGAATGGAGAACACCTTCCCTTTCTTTATGTTTTTGAAATCCAGGGTGCGGGCATAATAAAAACATGAAATCATATCTTGTACACCCATCGGGGTATTGAAAGTTTTCCCTTTCCCATTATCGACTTTCTCTACGTTGTGTTTGAATGTATAATCTTGTTTTATCTTATAACCACCTTCATCCACACGTCGCACAAAATACCAAGGCATAATGCTTTTTTTGTCGATATAGGATTCATACCGATCATCCACTTTAAAAACAGAATTAAATGCACCAAGGGTTTTACCAATTCCAACCACATGATATAAACTTCGATTATCACCCTTCTTGTCGGTATATTTCGTTTCCAGCGTCGCTTCACCGGCGTCAATAAATCCATAACTAATGCGATACCTTAGCTTTTCACCAATCTTGAATGATTCATTTTCAATTTCAGGGTATTCCGGAGTATTACTCGCAGAAAGTAACAGGATGCAAGAGCATGCAAGCCCAATAAAATAAATTGTTGTTTTCATGGCAATGATTTTAGCTTACTAAATCAATGATTGTGCCACGAAATAGTTACTGGCACCTGAGAATAAAGTTGGTTTTTTTTCCTTTACCGAGCAAGATGAATTGATTATTTAACAAATGACTTTCATTTAAAACGAAGGCATCATCTACTTTTTCCTTGTTCACAGAAATTGCATTGGCCTTTAATTCCCGACGCGCTTCACCATTTGATGCGAGGAAACTCGATTCTTTAACCAGGGCATCAACGATGGATAACCCTTCATTAATCAGTGATTTTGAAATAATTGCCTGTGGAACACCTTCAAAAACCGCTAAGAAATCATCGGTTGAAAGCTGTTGTAAACTCTCCTTGGTGGCTTTTCCAAAAAGGATTTCAGACGCATTAATTGCCGCTTCAAGTTCTTTTTCTCCATGTACACGTTTGGTAATGTCTTCAGCGAGTGCTTTTTGTAAGATACGTAAATGAGGGGCTTCTTGATGCTGGCCTTCTAAATGTTCAATTTCTGATTTTGACAGTAAGGTAAATATGCGAATGTAATTTTGTGCGTCAGCATCACTTGTATTTAGCCAATATTGGTAAAATTTATATGGGCTAGTGCGTTCTTTGGATAACCAAACATTACCGCCTTCGGTTTTCCCGAATTTACTGCCATCCGCTTTTTTAATAAGTGGCGTGGTCACAGCATATGCTTCTCCGCCCGATTTTCTTCGAATGAGTTCTGTACCGGTGACGATATTTCCCCACTGGTCAGAGCCTCCGAGCTGAACAATGCAATTTTTGTGTTGGTTGAGATAATAAAAATCATATCCTTGAACCAATTGATAAGAAAACTCAGTAAACGACATGCCAGTTTCTAAACGTGATTTTACCGAATCTTTGGCCATCATGTAATTGACGCTAATGTGTTTCCCTACATCTCGAATAAAATCTAAGAAGGACATGTTTTGAAACCAATCATAGTTGTTTACTAATTCTGCGGCATTAGGCCCGTCGAAATTCAAAAAGTGTGTTAGTTGTTCCCTTACTCCGTTAATGTTGTGATCAAGGGTTTCTTTGTCTAATAAATTTCGTTCTTGAGATTTCCCGGATGGATCACCTACCATTCCTGTGGCTCCTCCTACTAAGGCGATAGGCTTATGTCCCGCACGCTGAAAATGTACAAGCGTCATGATTTGCACTAAACTCCCAATGTGCAGAGAATCTGCCGTTGGATCGAACCCGATGTATCCGCTGCACATTCCTTTAGTTAATGCTTCTTCTGTGCCTGGCATGATATCATGTATCATACCTCGCCATGTCATTTCTTCAATAAAATTCATCCTAGTTTTTTGTTAATTCCTTGAATACCGCCTCCAAGCTCTTTTTCTCGAGTTTCAAGGTCATAATTAACCACCCCGCTTCTTGAGCTTTCTTTGAAACGTTTTTACGAAGGTCTTGGTCCGTTACACCTTCAATTAACCATCCATTACCCAAGGCCTTAACCGTTGTTACACCTGGTATTTTTGAAAGAAGTTGGCTACTTACTGCACCTTCAAATTCTATGTAAATCGTCTGTACTTCAGGGCTTGAATCTAAGGCCTGCTGATTATTATTGGCAACAATCTTTCCTTTATTAATAATAATTACACGGTCACAGATGGCTTCAACTTCTTGCATAATATGCGTTGAGAGCATAATGGTTTTTTCTTTGCCAATGGTTTTAATCAATTCCCGAATTTCTACTAATTGATTCGGATCGAGTCCAGAGGTTGGCTCATCTAAGATCAATACTTCGGGGTCGTGAATAAAGGCTTGTGCCAGCCCTACTCGTTGCTTATACCCTTTAGAAAGTGCGCCAATCTTTTTATGTTGTTCTAATTCC
>JAIXRD010000326.1 GCA_027485365.1 Cryomorphaceae bacterium
CAATCCCACCTATAATAATTGTAGTATCTAATCCAATGGCATCAATTTGATTGGAGAATGCATAATAACTGAGTTTACCACGACCATAATTCAAGGCAATATCCTTTGGAACAATAAAACTAAACTCAAAATATCCATTATTCACACTCGCTTTTCCTTTGTAAAGAACATTTCGCTGCAATTCAAAATCTAAGACGGGCGATCCCGGGTCCTGTGCCAAGGTTTGATTGTTTTTAATTTTATCAAAAACCGAGGGAATAATTGTACCATTAAAGTTGCTTACCAAGGCCTGATTAGCGTCGACAATATGGCCCTTGATTGTTACTTTACTCAACGCACTTAATGTATCAATTGAAATGTAGGGAGCTCCATTCACACTGTCTGTAACGACCCCTAATCTCGGCAAAGCCAACCTCAAGGCTGGATCACCAATCAATGTAAAGCTTCGTTTATTATCAGATGAGAGTGCAACATTTTTCGTTTTTTCTACAATCTCACCAAAAGTTCTTGGATTTCCGACTGCATCTCGAACAAAGGCATTATTATAAAAGGCTAATCCAACACTTGAATTAACCCCAAAAAACACAGAACGCGTTGTAGTCATTAAAGCAATTGCGCCGCCATTCGGGTTGAGTGACATCCATTCCCCAGCAGAGATTCGCGAAGGATCGTCATATTTTGTAAACTCACACGTAGCCGAAACAAAAAGCGTTAAGGCATTAATATTGTTCCATGATTGTATTTGAGGAATAGTTACCACACGCTCTTCTGCCAGACCAACCTCACCGCCATGGCCCACATAATTCATCACTAGGGTTCCGCGATTTATTCGATCAGTAATCGCATCAAAAACATCGGGATATCGTTGACCACCCGCTGAGGTTTGTTGGGTATAAGCATCCATATAAAGCTTATCTACATTTAACTCACGGTGATTGGCTTTGAGAATTTCATATTGTGGTTCCGTGTCGTTTTTAATAAAATAACCGTTTTCCTCATCGTCTGCTATTTGAACCACCTTTGTTCGCCAATCTCCAAAGGTTAAGGCAGAATTATCGTCTAAACAACAATTGGCATTCGCAGATTGAAACAATTGAGATCCATTCTTCATATAATGTTCAATTTTATCAACTTGTTGTTTAGCTTGGGTTGCATCGCTAATCAGCAAACGCCCCACCCCGATATCAATTAAATCAGAATCATAAATCGCTTCGTTATCATCTAACATTCCGAAATAGTCATCAGTAACTAATGCGGAAATATGATTTTCACTGTTATCAACTTGATACGTAACAATAAAATTGTTGTTGTTGTCAATTCGGTCTTTTGGATCATAGGTTCCATCGCCAAATAGACACAAATATTTAATCATTTTTGATCCGTTTTGAAGGGAGCGATCATAAAACATTTTTGCCATTTTTCTTATGGCTGTTGGGTCCTGTGCGCCCGAACTGAATTCGTTGTAAACTTGGTCAATAAGAACGACATGAACATCCAATCCTTCTGAACGATGTAAATTCGCTAAACGATCAGCTTGATTAATGAAGGCTGCAGGAGTAACGATTAGATAATCCACTTGACTTAAGCCGTGTAAATTTTGATTATTGATTCTCCCAACAGCTGAAGGGGTAAGGAAACCACTTCCGTTTGATGCTACAAATTCACGGTAATATTTTTCGCACCAAAAATTAAAGATACCACCATTAAGTGTTCCTATAACTTTGCGTGGCGTGTGAGGAACTGAAAGATCCCAAACAAACCCTAATGCATTAAAATTGCTTAACTGATATTTAACTATAACAGAAGAGTCAGGGGTTGTTAAGTTACGAAATCCAAACTGAGCACCGCTAAATGTCAAATTTCGTCGTGCGTTCAATAAAATTCGATCCAAATAGGTTAGTGTCGTTGCATTGTTTCGATTTACCGTAAGGGATAGATTTAGTGCAGCACTTGGATTAGCAGCAGTAAAATTAACGACGGAACGGTTATAATCATAGGGCGCAACGGGAAGGGTTGTTTGAAAAACTTGAGTTCCATTCACCGAATATTTCTGAGCTGTTCCTGAGGATGATAACGCATTAGAAGCAAGTGACACACGAAAACGAACGGGAGTTGATGCTTCGATTGCTGGGATGGAGAACGTGAATGTCTTAGACAATTCTATATCAAATAATTCACCATACCATCGCTTTCCTCCACCGACTAGTGACACTAAATCATTCTCATAGACATCCCTGTAGTCATAACTCGTATACGTCAAACTTTCCACTCCTGTGGAATAATCTGCCTGATTAATAAGCTTTGAGGGAAGGGAGGAATTAATGTGAATAAAATAATAGGATTTGTCTGAATACGGATTTCTGCGTTGCTCGAATTCTACTGAACCATTGGCATACCATTGATGCGGTCCATAGCCATAAAAGAGTATATAGTCACCATCATCGAATGAACCATCCTGCGCACCAACCAAAGAAATCGAATTTTGCGCTAAATCATCAGTGTAGGGTGTCGAATTTAATTCCGGCAAACTTCCTTCTCCGTTACCAAATACATGGATGTGGTTAGGATTCAAACCGCTCGTATTAATTCCAAGCGCAGTTAACAAGGATTTATCAATTTTATGAATCCCATCGGAGGTTATTGCAATTTTATACCATTCCCCTTGAGCTAAAACCGAATTCGCAGCAAAGTCCTTTTGAAGCGACGGGGGGGCTTTGGGGCTTAGGATTACTGAAACAGATAGTAACTTTTTTAAAATTCCATTTTCTAAGAAGAACGGAAAACAAGAAAAACTCAGCATCGCTTTTTCACCAGCTCGTGTTACTTTCAGTGAATAGTTTAATGAATCGGATGAACGAAAGCCTATCTCATTTAAATAGGTGCTCTCATCCGAAGTAGCATCAATAGCAACCATTGAGCTTATTAATGCAGAAAAATTCATGGACTTCAATTCCTGTCTGAAAAGAAACCTTGGAATACCATCCGATGGTAATTCATTACCAAGAGAAGGAACTAAATAATTAATTTCACCTAGAGAAACGGGTACCGAAGCTTTCCACGGCAAGGGAATTTCAATGGTCTGCGCTTCGACATAACCCCAAAGAAAACTAACAAAAAAAAACAAGATGCTCGGGTACTTCATAGTGCAAAAATAGTCGGAAACATCAAAAACGGAAAGGTGTTTTAATTATTTGAAAATATTTACGATATTTGTAACCAAGTTAACTTAAATCCGTACAAGCGCTCGTGATAAAACGCAAACGTATTTTCTTATTTCTCAAGATGGGTAAGTTTATTATGCTAGGGCTCATGGTATTTACTTCTAGTATATCGTGGTCACAAGACCCTACGTTTACACAGTTTTATTCGAATCCAATCTATTTGAATCCTGCCCTTGCTGGTACTACAGGGTGCCCGCGCGTCTCGCTTAATTACCGTAACGAATGGCCACAGCTAACTGGAAATTATGTCACCTATTCCGCAGCCTTCGATTCATACGTTAAAGACATTAAAGGAGGAGTCGGCGTTATTGCGATGTATGACCAACAAGCAGAAGGCACTATTTCTACTACCATGCTTGGTGGTATTTATTCGTACAACCTAAAAATCAACCGCAAAGTTTCTTTTAACTTCGGAGTACGTGCGGCCTATATTCAAAAATATTTGGATTGGGAAAAGTTAACCTTTGGTGATATGATTGATCCACGAAGAGGGTTTATATATCAAACAGGTGATGTGCCGAGAGGTGGTCGCAGAGGCCTTTTTGACGCAAGTGCAGGCGCTGTTATTTTCACCAAGTATTTTTACGGAGGGGCTGCGTTTCATCACATAAATCAACCGGATGAGTCAATGATACTTGGTACGAGTAAATTACCCATGCGGATTACAGCACACATGGGCGGTACAATTCCGATAGGAAGAAGAGGACGCTACACGGACGGAACCACAATTAAGCCTGCGGTAATTTATCAGTATCAAAATGGGTTCCAAGAACTTAACATTGGGGGTTACCTGAATTACGAACGTTTAAATATTGGTGTATGGTACCGTAATAAAGATGCCATGGTGTTTATTGTAGGGGTTAAGGCAGATAAATTTCGTCTTGGATACAGTTATGATTTAACTGTTTCCAGATTAGGGAATGGTCTTACGGGTGGATCTCACGAAGTGTCATTCCAAATGGATATTAAGTGTAGAAGGAAACCTAAAAACTTTAGAAAAATCAGTTGCCCTTCATTTTAAGTGTAACGTTTAAATAAAATTGAATTTAAATTGAGCCAAATTAGCATACATATGAAACGTTCAATAATTACAAAAATCTCTTATGCCTTGTTTGCAGCGGGATTATTGGCTAGTTGTCAAAAAGAGACTTCTACTTCAACCGGATGGGAATATAACAACATTAACAACGGTGGTTTTGAGAAAGCTGACTTTGAAGAACAACGTACTGGTCCTGGTCTAGTAATGATTGAAGGCGGAACCTTCACTATGGGAAGAACGGAAGAAGACGTTTTCGACGATAATAACAACCGTCCAAACCGCTTTACGGTATCTTCATTTTACATGGACCGTACTGAGGTTACTAACTTTCATTGGTTAGAGTATGTATATTGGATGAAGCGCGTATACTACAAAACGTATCCTCACATTTACAAAAAAGCACTTCCTGATACCTTATGTTGGAGAGACCCTCTTTCTTATCGAGAAAAATTTGTGGAGTACTATTTCCGTTACCCTGCTTACCGCGATTATCCGGTTGTTGGTGTTTCTTGGATTCAAGCAAATGATTTTTGTAAATGGAGAACTGACCGTGTTAACGAGTATATTCTTGTTGAACAAGGAATTATTAAATGGCATTTTGCTGATAAAATTGAAGACGGAGGTGATTTAGGTACCTTAGGACCTGAAAGCAAGGACGCTAAAAAATCTCAAAATGCCCCTGAAAACATGTTTAATACCGAAAGCTATTTGGCCGGTCAGTATAACATTGAATCTGGAACTGTTAAAAAGGACGATCCTAAAAACTATAAATATTCAGGAAAAGGTTACACATTAACAGATGGTAAGGTGACTACGCCTAAGGAAGGAGAATCTTATCCACGTGACCCATATATGCTAAACAATTATGACCCAGTGTATGCTGTAAATGATGAAGATAACTATTACCAAGGAAAACGTTTGGTTCGATTGGAAGACGGAATCCTTCTTCCTAAATATCGTCTACCGACAGAAGCTGAATGGGAATATGCTGCGCTTGGCTTACTTGGTAACTTAGATCCGAATTCTGAAAACATTGACGAACGCAGAATTTACCCATGGGATGGACATTATGTTCGGTATGATGAAGAGCAATTCCAAGGTACGATTCAAGCGAATTTCGTTCGAGGGACAGGAGATAACATGGGGGTTTCTGGCGCCTTGAATGATGGAGCAGATGCAACGACTTATGTTGACGCGTATTGGCCAAATGATTTTGGTTTATATAACATGGCGGGTAATGTTTCTGAGTGGGTTATGGATACGTATCGTCCAACCACGAGTGATTTAGCGGATGGGTTTATGCCGTTCCGTGGAAACGTATATCAAACACCTCTTATGGTTCCAGACGGACTTCATGACAAATATGTTAAAACCAAGGATAACATTTATGATGTTCATGGTATGAAGGAATTTGTGAATGAGTATGCGCGCGTTTTGTATGCACGTCATGGAAACATCGAACTTAATCTAGATAAAAACTACAAGGATAACTATATCACCCAACTTGAAAAAGAACGAAGAGACAAGGAAAGCGTTAGTGCTCCATTGTTTATATCTGCAATCGATTTAGTTGAGACGACTGATTCTATTCGTTTAATTAGCAAATTTAATGGTGCCGATTCAGTTGTATCAAGACAGTGGAAAGTTGAAGGTTCTGGTAAGGTTACGTATGCATATGATTCCTTAACCAAAAAGAATTCTGATCAATCTGCATCTGCTCTCGTGAACTTTACAACCCCAGGAAAATACACAGTGAGTTTAACTGTAACCACATCCAAAGGTGCGAAAGAATCTAAGGTTTTGACAGATTATATTACTGTATTAGATAAATCGCAGAAGGCATACATCAATAGCCAACGACAAAAAGCGATGATTAATTCGCGTCAGGACATGCGTAAATACCAATTTAACAGCCCAAGTAATTACTATACTTCTAATGGCCGAAAATTAACATCACAAGATAAAGCGCAATTAGAGGTTCTTGATGAGCTTAATTCTTTAATTGATACTGCCATTTTCCTCTACAATAAAGGTAATACAGTTAAGGCGTCTGCCTTCATTGAGAAATCCTTGTTTGGAAATACTCCGATGACTAAACTTTTAAATTCGGACTTCAGAAATGAAGCAGACATGACCGAATTAAATAAAAATGGAGAGGACGTTAAGAGCGGCGACCAAGCAAAAGATTTCGGTATCTATATGCAAAAACCAATCGAAGGTGAAGATCCAGAATGTAAATGGACATATGCCTTTGGAAACGATTATTTAGATTTTAAATTCCCGCAATATAGAGACGATCAAACCATAACCACATGGTTGTTAAATCTTCGAAACGGATTATCTGAATATACCATTGAAAGTCGTGGTAAGCAACGATGGAGAAACGTTACGGAAGAGGAGAACATCGGTCGTTTAAACTACAGAAAAGATGATTACATCGATTATTTAGACGGAGACTTAGAATCTTCTATCTATTACAACAATACGAAACGTAAAGAAGATATCAATTCAGGACGTCTTAGCACTAAGAATACAGTGTATCAAAGCCAACATGAAAACATAGATTTGAATAATGATAAAATCACTTCAAATTCATCAGGATGGCCGACAACATTGATTTCTGACCGTTCTAAAGTATATAAAGGAGGTTCTTGGGCTGATAGAGCGTATTGGTTATCCGCTGGAAATCGTAGATTCTTAGATGAAGATAAATCCAGCGCTACCATTGGTTTCCGATGTGCAATGGATCGCTTAGGCGGACAACCCAATTTGAATTACAAAAAGAGAAAACGGAATTAACATTCGTAACTTTAATTATCTTTGAGTCCCGCAATAGCGGGACTTTTTTATGGAACAATATTTCAATTTATTCTATGAATGCACGGGCGTATCTACAGATACCCGGACAATTAACAAGGACAACTTGTTTATTTGCCTAAGAGGCGAGCGTTATGATGCGAATGAATTTGCACAGCAAGCAATCACGAATGGTGCAAAATACGTCATTAGTTCTGATCGAGCACGTTGCAATGACACCAACATCTTCTTTGCTACAGATACCTTGCTATTCTTACAACAACTTGCACATCACCACAGAAAACAGTTCAATATTCCAATAATTGGAATCACAGGAAGTAATGGAAAAACAACCACCAAGGAACTTATAAATGCGGTACTTGAAACGGAACTAAATGTGCTTTGTACGAAAGGTAATTTAAACAATCATATTGGAGTTCCCCTTACCCTACTCCAACTTAATGCTACCCATGAAATCGGCATCATTGAAATGGGGGCGAACAAACCGGGCGATATTGAAGAATTATGTGAAATTGCGGAACCCACACATGGAATCATCACCAATATTGGTCGTGCACACTTGGAAGGATTTGGTAATTTCGAAGGTGTTTTAAATACAAAACTGGCACTTTATAGATCAATAAAAGCAAATCAAGGAATCATTTTTTATAACGGTGATGATAGCATCTTGAGCCAACAACTACCGCAAATCAAGACCATTAATTACAGTGTAGAAAAACCTTCATATTGCAGAGGTAAGATAATTGGCTTAACGCCTTATGTTTCATTTGAATACGCTATAGAAGATGTTATTTCTTCTGAAATTAAAACTCATTTAATCGGTGCATATAACCTATACAATTTCCTTGCAGCGGTATGCATCGGCAGCTATTTTAATATCCCTGAGCAATCGATACAAAAGGGACTGGAGAATTATATCCCATCAAACAATCGGTCTCAAGTACTTGAAACGAAACGAAACACGTTAATTTTGGATTGCTACAATGCGAACCCTTCAAGTATGAAGGCTGCCTTAGAATCCTTTTCTCAAATAAGCCGCGATCAAAAAGTTGCAATTCTTGGGGACATGTTAGAATTAGGAACTGTTTCCGCGGAAGAGCATGAAGCAATCATTGAGGTGTGTGCTGAATTAGCAATACCTGTTATAACGGTTGGGAAGGAGTTTGAACGCATCACTACAGTTCGTACGCATTTTCAAGATACTCAACACCTTATTTCATCTGGTATTCTGTCTGAGTATGCGGATGCACTCATTTTAATTAAAGGATCTAGAGGTATCGGACTAGAGCAAATCGTACCCTTGCTTTAACCTCCATATTGCATCAGAAAGGCTTTCAGGAATTCATCCAATTCACCATTCATAACACCTTCCACATCTGACGTTTCAATACCGGTACGAACATCCTTAACCAATTTGTAGGGATGCATAACATAATTTCGAATTTGCGAACCCCATTCAATTTTCTTCTTACCCGCTTCGATTTCACTTCGTTTCTCCATTCGCTCACGTAAAACCAATTCATATAATTGAGAGCGCAATAATTGCATGGCTTTTTCCTTATTGGCTAATTGGGACCTAGATTCTGAATTTTCTATAATGATTCCTGACGGAGCATGCCGTAACCGAACGGCGGTTTCCACCTTATTTACATTTTGCCCGCCAGCACCACCAGAACGGAAAGTTTCCCAAGAAATATCTGCTGGGTTGATATGTATTTCAATTTGATCATCCACGAGGGG
>JAIXRD010000103.1 GCA_027485365.1 Cryomorphaceae bacterium
CTGAATCGCTTAAAATCTATTGAACAGGAGTTCGGTCGTACCAAAAAGTCACTCAATAAAACCTATGAGGATCGAGTTATTGATATCGACCTGATTTTTTATAATAAGATTTCGTTTCAAAGCACCGAATTAACCTTACCTCACCCCGAATGGAATAAGCGTCCGTTTGTGTATTGGCCGCTACTCGAATTAGTTGAATCACTAAATATTTGATTTGTTTAATTATTTAGTTAAATTTGACCTGCATAAATCAAATAAACTATGAAATTTAATTTTTACAACGTTCTATTCCTTGGAGTTGCTGCATTAAGCGTAACAAGTTGCGATCAATTAAAGGAGTTGTCCTATTCCACAACGCCAAATCCATTAGAGTTACACGGTGATAGTGTTGCAATTACGGTTACCGTAAATATCCCGCCTAAAGGAATAAAGAAAAAAGTAAGCGCAGAAATCACTCCAATGTTGGGAGATACAAAGCTTACTACGTGGAAAATTCAAGGTGAAAAAGTTACAGGAAATGGTCAAACAATCACCTTCAAACCAGGTGGTACGGCTACATTTACAGAAACAGTTGCTTACAATCAGTCCATGGAGGCGGCAGACTTAAAGCTAACAGGTAAAGTATTCAAAGGCGATAAAGAAAAAACGAAAGAAGCACTTCCTGAAACTAAATTAGCGGATGCAACGATTATTACTCCATTACTGGTTCAGCCTACCTTTAAAATGCTTACTGAAACGGCTACTATCCCAAGATCTTTTGAAAAATCAGTATCTGCTGAAGTAAATTACTTAAAAGGTAAGTCTGATGTGCGTGCTGCGGAAATGAAAGATAAGGATGTTACAGATTTAGTCGCTTGGATTCAAGCCGCACAATCTAATCCTAAAATCAAAATCAACTCGATTGATGTTAAAGGGTACGCTTCACCAGACGGTGAAGAAACATTTAACAACAACCTTTCCGGTACACGTTCTAAAGCAACGCGTGCTGCGTTCATGGACCTCATGAAAAAAAGTAAACTCTCCATGTATGCAGATACTACGAATTATGTAACGGCAGCTTTAGGTGAAGATTTTGAAGGATTTAAAGTAGAATTGGAACGAGCAGCAGGTATTCCACAAGCAGACAAAGATTTATTTCTTCGGGTACTAACCATGTCAGCGGATCCTAAACAACGTGAAAAAGACCTTGTTGCCCTAGGTAAAGGATTTACACAACTTGAAAAAGAAGTGTTCCCTAAAATTCGTCGTGCTGTGATTGTAGTTAACTACACAGAGCAAGGTCTTTCTGACGATGAACTTCGTGCTAAAGCGGATGCTTCACCTGCAGAAATGTCTGCTGATGAGTTGATTTTTACCGCTTCAACCTTAGTAAAAGATTTAGCAACTCAAGGTAAAATTTATGATGCTGCTGCGCTCGCTTATCCTTCGGATTTACGTGCATTAAATAATGCAGGTGCGGTTGCTTACATGCAAGGAAACGTAGCCAAAGCGAAAACGAATCTAGAAAAAGCACTTAATGTTAAAGACAATTCAAAAACAAAGAACAATTTGGCTGGAGTAGCTATGTCTCAAGGCGATCGTGCTACCGCTAAGAAAATGCTTTCTCAAGTGAAAGATAAAAGTGCAGAGGTTTCTTACAACAATGCAGTGATTATGATTTTAGAAGGTAAATATTCTACAGCTGCTTCTTCTTGTGGCTCAGAAGCTTCTTTTAACAAAGCACTTGCACAATTATTAAATGGAAACTTGGATGACGCTAGCAAAACGCTTTCTTCGAGTAAAGACAAAGACTCTGCGGATGGTTATTATTTAAAAGCAATCATTGCAGCACGTTCAAATGCAGGTGTTGATGCAGTAGTAAGTAACTTGAAATCTGCGATTTCAAAAGACAAAAAATATAAAGAGAAAGCAGCGAAAGACCGTGAGTTTATAAAATTCATGAGTGATGCTTCGTTCAGCGCAGCTGTTAACTAATTAGATATTTGCATAAAAAAACCCTGGCTTAGGTCAGGGTTTTTTTATGCAAATAAAGTTGCTCCCATTGGCCGGGAGTTGGAATACAACGCCATTCGCATCCTAAACAAATAACATCCATTAAGGTGGTGTAACCGCAAAAACTATAGATAACAGCAGCTGCTCTTAATGATTGATCTGCTTCATTCCATGAGCGAATGCAACGTGAATCATGAATAAGTTCAGCATCTGCACCAATAATTACATCAAATTGATCGAATTCCGTGTTAAAGGCATTGAGCAGTATCGCTTGGAATTCAATGGGCCCATTAAAAAGCAACACCTTAAGTTTTTTTTCTGTTTTGACCGAATTGCACTCCAACTGGAACCTCGATTTAATACCAATATAGTGTTGCGTTTCAGTAAATGTTTTCGAAAGTTTTCCAGCATAGCGCTCTTTCTCATTATCTAATATCCAAGTTGCATGAAAACGTTTAATTAAGAACCGGTTAATATATTGTCCGAACCCTAAATACCAAGGTAGCGGTAGGGTACATTGATGGGTAATAAAAATTGAACACCCACTCTTTCCACGAAATCCATAGCGTTGATCGCTTATAATGTAATCTGACGGATTTGTTCTTAGGTATTGGTTAATTCGATTACGCTCTTTAACATGTTGCCTAATTAAGCTCGGTAATTGCCTAATAAATTTAGCCAATTTAAATCCCTCACTGCTGAAAGAAAAGGAATATGAATCATGCCTAATGAAGTGAAGGTTATTAAAATAAGACGCATAAATCGCTTCTTGAGGAGCGCTACAGAATACAGTGATTACATTGTTCTGACGCAGTAATTGTTCAAGTATAGGAAGTGACCTGCTTACATGCCCCATGCCCCAGTTGAGGGGAGAAAAGATGATTTTCGCGTTGTGAATTCGATTAGGGGTTAGCATTTCTGTAAAAATAGAAACATAGATGTGAAATTGTGGCGTGTTTTGGTTAATTTTGGAAAATAATCAAATCACATATGAACGAAGGACAAGAATTTTTAAAATACGCTACAAAACATGTAGGGTTAAACAGTATGCACCTTGGGCATTTTATAGAATCGTCAATGACACCTTATATCATTGAAGAGCGTCCCATGAATATGACACAAATGGATGTTTTCTCTCGTTTAATGATGGATAGAATTATCTTTCTTGGAACAGGGATTAACGATCAGGTAGCAAACATCATCAACGCGCAGTTATTGTTTTTGGAGTCGCTGGATGCGAAAAAAGACATTCAAATCTACATGAATTCACCCGGTGGATCTGTATATGCTGGTCTAGGTATTTATGACACAATGCAATACATTCGTCCGGACGTGGCAACGATATGTACAGGAATTGCGGCTTCAATGGGTGCTGTTTTACTATGTGCAGGAGCTGAAGGAAAACGCAGTGCCTTAAAACATGCGCGCGTTATGATACATCAACCCCTAGGAGGTGCTCAAGGGCAAGCATCAGACATTGAAATTACAGCCCGTGAGATTCAGAAATTAAAGAAGGAATTGTACGATATAATCGCTACGCACTCTAAACAAGACTACGAAAAGGTTTGGCAAGACTCAGATCGTGACTATTGGATGACATCGGAAGAGGCAAAAGCCTATGGTATGGTGGATGAGGTCTTGTTGAGAAATCCTAAATAAGATGGCCTCTAAACGAGAATGTTCCTTTTGTGGAAATGAAATAATTCATCCGCACGTTTTAGTTTCTGGTGCTTCAGCTGTAATTTGTGACGAATGTGTTATTCAGGCAAAGCGCATTGTGGATAGTGAGCTGAGCAGAACCTCAACTGAAGCATCAACGGTGACTACTTCATTCAGTACATTAAAGCCAAAAGAGTTGAGCGCCAAATTAGATGAATATGTGATCGGGCAAGACGAAGCGAAAAAGGTGTTGAGTGTAGCCGTTTACAACCATTACAAGCGTATTGAAGCGAACTTAAAGGAATCTGATGTTCAAATTGAAAAATCGAACATCGTCCTTGTAGGTCGAACTGGAACAGGAAAAACCCTCTTAGCTAAAACCATTGCAAATCTATTGGATGTACCGTTTTGTATAGCCGATGCAACGGTATTAACCGAGGCTGGATACGTGGGAGAAGATGTTGAAACCATATTAACTCGATTACTCCAAGCCGCTGACTACAATGTCGAGAAAGCACAGCGCGGTATTGTGTTCATTGATGAAATTGACAAAATTGCCCGTAAAAAAGATAATCCATCAATCACACGTGATGTTTCAGGAGAAGGGGTGCAGCAAGCGTTATTGAAATTGCTTGAAGGAACCATTGTTAATGTTCCACCACAAGGAGGACGAAAGCATCCAGAACAAAAACTGATTCAATTAGACACACGCAATATTTTATTTATTTGTGGAGGAGCATTTGATGGAATCGAGAAGTTAATTGCAAATCGCGTGAATAAGTCGACCATCGGGTTTTCATCAAAAGAGCAACCCAATATTGAGAAAGTAGATTTGTTAAGTTATATATCACCAAGCGATTTGAAGTCCTACGGATTAATTCCTGAGTTAATTGGCCGTTTCCCGGTATTGAGTCATTTACTTCCCCTAGATCGCGCTGCCTTGCGTCGCATCTTGACGGAACCTAAAAATGCCTTGATGAAACAGTTTGTAAAAGTATTTGAATTAGACGGTATTCGTCTGACCTTTGACCAAGCCGTTTTGGATTTTATAGTTGATAAGGCCATAGAATTTGAATTAGGCGCCCGGGGCTTGCGTTCTATTTGTGAAGCAATTTTCATGGATGCTATGTACGAATTCCCTTCTTCCAATAAGAAAAAGTTCCATGTGACCTTGGATTACGCGGAAACTGTATTCAATAAATCAAAAGTGGGCAGATTATTCGCCGCTTAGTTTATTTTTATTGACTCGTTTATTAACTTTGCACCTCGTTTACAACATTTTACCTTTAACATGAAAACAATTCAGTTTCGAGAAGCTTTAAGAGAAGCAATGTCCGAAGAAATGAGAAGAGATTCTTCCGTATTTCTGCTTGGAGAAGAAGTCGCCGAATACAACGGTGCATACAAGGTTTCCCAAGGAATGCTGGATGAATTTGGTCCAAAACGTGTCATAGATACACCAATCGCTGAATTAGGTTTTGCAGGAATTGCTGTGGGTGCATCCATGAATGGCTTGCGTCCAATCGTTGAATTTATGACCTGGAACTTTGCGATTCTTGCTGCCGATCAAATTATTAATTCTGCGGCTAAGATGTTGCAAATGTCAGGAGGACAATACCATTGTCCGATTGTATTTCGTGGAGGTAACGGAACAGCAGGCCAATTGGCTGCTACACACTCACAAAGTTTTGAGGCATTTTATGCGCATGTACCTGGTTTGAAAGTTATTACTCCTTCAAATCCTGCGGATGCGAAAGGTTTGTTAAAAGCTGCCATTCGAGACGAGGATCCCGTAGTCTTTTTGGAATCTGAAAAAATGTATGGTGATAAAGGTGAAGTTCCTGAAGGAGAGTACATTATTCCAATTGGGGTAGCGGATGTTAAACGTAAAGGTACAGATGTGACCATTGTTTCTTTTGGCAAAATCATCAAAGTAGCTTATGAAGCCGCAGAAGAATTAGCCAAAGAAAATATTCATGCTGAAATCATTGACCTTCGTACAATTCGTCCACTCGATTATCATACAATCGTTGAATCAATTAAAAAAACCAATCGCTGCGTGGTGCTTGAAGAATCTTGGCCTTTGGCAAGTATTTCTTCGGAAATTGCGTACCACCTGCAACGATATGCGTTTGATTATTTAGATGCACCCGTTGAGCGTGTAACACAAACGGATACGCCCTTCGCGTTTTCACCTACCTTAATTGATGAGGCTTTACCGAATGTTGAGCGCCTAATTAAAGCAGTTAAGCGTACCTTATATCGATAGAAAAACTTACATTAAAATAAAAAAGGGGCCGAAGCCCCTTTTTTTGTTAGTCAATCTTCTGATTATAATACCACCAATTGTTTTGTCGCAGATAAACCATTTGCTCCTTTAACTGTAATGATGTAAAGTCCTGCTTCCAAATTTTGAATAGGCATGCTATTCAAATTAGTAACTGATTTCTCCATAACAATCCGCCCACTTTGCTCTGTCACTATAACTTTCGTTACGTTGCCTTTCCATTGAACTTTGGCATCAGAACTTGTTGGATTTGGATATACATTTAAGGCAATCAATCCAAGAGATGTTACATCTGCCGTAGATTCGTTAGCTACTTCTATGAAAGTACTTGTTGCACATCCATTGGCATCGGTTGCAATTACGCTATACGTTCCGGCAGCTAATCCAAATACATCTTCCGTTGTTTGTCCGTTGGACCATTCGTAGGTGTATCCCGGCGTTCCACCGCTTATATTAAGATCAATGCTCCCATCGTTATTACCTAAATCAGCGGTAACTACTGGATTTATTTCAATGGCTGCGGGTTCATTAATTACATACGTTCCGCTTGTGCTACATCCATTAGCATCTGTGATTTCAACAAAGTAAGTTCCAGCGGTCAATGAGCTAAGGTTTTCCGTTGTGGCACCGTTGCTCCAATTGTACGTATAGGTAGGGTTACCATTATTCACAACCAAGCTTACCGATCCATTCGTTCCTCCATTACAGCTAACATTATTCGAAATGGAGTTCTCAATTACAGGGGTTCCGTTGCTTACGGTAGCAGTTGTTGTTACTATACATCCATGGGCATCTGTAATTTGATACGTGTATGATCCTGAAGATAAGTCACCAAAGTAAAACTCAGACTGACTATTGCTTGGACTTACTTGATAAGGTTCTTGACCTTGAGATGGTGAAATAGTTACTGCTCCGCTACCTTCAACACATCCGTTGGTTACATTCGTTACCACATCCATGTTGTTTTGAGTTGCAATGGCCATAGAAACAGC
>JAIXRD010000356.1 GCA_027485365.1 Cryomorphaceae bacterium
AAAAGAAGCCATAAGAGCTCTAAATGAAATATCCACCAGCGACCCGATGAAAGATTTTTGGGAAGGTGTTATTGCAGCAACAGCAGTGGTTGGAATTGCAATTCTATTGGCTAAACTAATTGAAAATAAATGAAAACCCAGCCACTAACAGCGTGCAAGCAATATTGCCAATCTGCAAAACGTTAGCGACAAGCTGTAACATAAAAAATTATTCCCATTTGCTTAATACGTATTGAATACGTATATTTGTACGTATAATAAAAAGCTATGGACACAAAATTGACGTTAAAACTGGATAAGGAGATTATAAATCGGGCAAAACTTTATGCAGAATCCAAGAAGATTAGTCTTTCGAAACTAATCGAAAGCTATTTGCAGGTGCTCACTAAGGAGAGTTCATCAAAAGAAAACATCACGCCATTGGTTGAAAGTTTATCAGGGGTCATCGAATTGCCAAAAAATTATGATGATAAAGTTGACTACACAAACTATCTAACCAAAAAATACAAATGACAAAGAAAATATTTGTAGACACAGATGTAGTTTTTGACCTCTTAGCAAAGAGAGAACCATTTTATGAATATGCAGCTCGACTATTCACGAATGCCGATAAGCAAGAAGTTATAATTTGCGTTTCTTCACTATGTTTTGGTAATTTAAATTACATACTTTCTAAGCAAAAAACTGCAATTGAAGCGCGAAAAATATTATCAAGATTTAAAGTTTTAGTAAAAGTATTACCTGTTGATGATAAAGTCATAGAATTGGCATTAAATTCAGATTTTGGAGATTTTGAGGATGCAATCCAATATTATTGTGCAATCGAGCATGGGATTAATATCCTCGTCACACGAAATTTGAAAGATTTTAAGCATGCTAGAATTCCAGTTTTAACAGCTGAAGAATTTGTTAAGCAAAATGAATAATAACCAGCATCTATCAGAAAGCACGAAAACCGTTGTAGTCAATCGTAAATGAAACATAGTCTTATATTAATCCTCCTAACCATGATTGCTTTTCGCAATGAAGATGTTGTGGGATGCAGCATGTATAAGATTACCTCCAATGCTAAAACGATGGTTGGTTGTAATCACGATACGTGGTTTTCGACGCCAAGAATTTGGTTTGAACCTGCAAAACATTCAAATGAAATAGGTGCGGGATTTACCGGAGCAAGACCGGTAGCTGGAAATAAGTTCGCTCCACAATCTGGGATGAACGAACACGGCATCGTTTTTTCACGGTTGGCGGCATATTATCCTATACAGAAAAACCCTTTTTCCAAGCGAATTAAAATAAAAAATGAAGTTGATTATCTCACAAGCATTCTACATCGATGTAAAACCCTCCATGAGGTAAAAAGATTTATTGAAAAGTACGATCACAGTTTCTTTTTAGAAGATGTATTTATCTATATCGATCCTGCTGGAAATTATTTGATCGTGGAGCCCTACAAAATAATAGAAGGCAGTGACCCAACTTATGTCCTTTCTAATTTCTGTCCTTCAATCACAGTAAACAACGAAGCGAGACGTTTGGATCGGTATAGAAATGGCGAAGATTTTATAAAAACGAATATTCCGAGCACTTCCATGTCGTATTGTAAAGCGCTCTCAGATACCATGCACGTATGTCGTGATAGAAACGGAGATGGTACCTTATTGACATCCATTTGGGACACAAAAAAGGGATCAGTTCACCTCTATTTTTATCACAAATATAAGTTCTCTGTTAGCTTTGATTTAAGTGATGAGCTAGAAAAGGGAAGTCATATGTTGGATGTTTCACACGTATTCCCACAAAATCCAGAATTTGAACGCCTCAAAAATTACCTTACCCCTTTCAATACTCCATGGATGAGAATAGCACTTGTCGGATTGGCAGGGTTTCTTTTGATGGTGGTTTTCTTAATCGTTGGGGTTAAAATTCTTAACACCAAAATCGCATTAATGCTAAAACATGTGGTGCTGATTTCGGTTTTAAACGTTTCGCTCATTGCTTATTTGTTCGTATTGGCTACGAATCAAAACATTTTCTATTTTGATGCACCGTATATACATCACAGTTCAAATCTAATCAGTGGATTATCTTATATTCCATTTCTACTGATTGCTTCAATTATTCCAGTGACTTGGTTAAACATTAAGTCGCTAAAATCTGCTGGCATACCCAGGTTGACCAAGCTAACCTTAACTTTTAATAACCTGATTTATTTAATCCTACTCGTTGGTTTTACTTACTGGGGTTTATATAGTATTTGGAACTAAGAACGTATCGTTTTATATGAAGCCGAGCTATTTCATATTTCTACTGTTTTTAATCCTTAGCTGTCATTCTGAAGATAAACAATCGCTAGTGTCCAAAAGGGAAAATAAGCGGATTACCTCCCAAAACTCGAAGGATAGCTCATGGACCTACAATGAATACAAGAGTGAATACTTAACCATAGACCTCACCAATCACAACCTTAAGAACTTTTCTATAGATGTTCATAGAAGGCGGGATTCGTTGCGTTTAGATTTAAATGAATTAAATATCCCATTTAAAACCCCAAGTTTAGATTGGGTTAACCCTCAAATGATATGCATCTCAACGTGGTGGTCGGGTCCATTTAGCAGGAAAATATTTATTCCGTTAAAAGGTAAACTTCAAGAGTTTATTTACATTGATAAAGACATCAGATTAACTGATTCTAAAACAAACAGGGTAGTATATATCGATACAGTTATCAAGAATAAAAAAATGATAC
>JAIXRD010000307.1 GCA_027485365.1 Cryomorphaceae bacterium
GGTAATGTGGTGTTGAGACCCATAATTCTAAAGAATTCACAAGATTATATTCAATCTAAATTCCATACCGGGGTAAATCCTGTTGATTTTGTCTTTCATGGAGGTTCCGGTTCAACATTAGCTGAAATCCGGGAGGCCATTGGGTATGGTGTGGTTAAAATGAACATCGATACCGATTTGCAATTTGCTTTTACGGAAGGGGTTAGGGATTATGTGGTGAACAACTTAGAATACTTGAAAACCCAAATTGGCAATCCTGAAGGTGATGATAAGCCGAATAAAAAATACTACGATCCAAGAAAATGGATGCGTGATGGAGAATTAACATTTATAAAACGCCTTGAGCAATCATTTTCGGATCTTAATAACTTGAATACCTTAATATGAGTTGGTTTAAAAGAAATAAAGAAGGAATCACCACTAAAACGGAGGAGAAAAAGGAAACTCCAGATGGGTATTGGACGAAATGTTCCAATTGTAAAACCCTTTACATCACAGACGACTTAGCAAAGAATAATTTTGTTTGTGAACGCTGTTCGCATCATGAACGCATCGATGCAGAATCCTATTTTCAGTTAATTTTCGATGAGGGTAAATACACTGAATTGGATCGGGACATGGTTTCTGGTGACCCCTTGGAGTTTCAGGATACAAAGAAATATGTTGACCGGGTAAAAAGTACGCAGAAAGCCACTGGCTTAAAAGATGCCTTACGTGCAGCGTACGGAACGCTTGATGGACAACACTTAGTAATCGCAGCAATGGATTTTGGATTTATTGGCGGTTCTATGGGAAGTGTAATGGGAGAAAAGATTTCTCGTGCGATAATGAAAGCCATTGAGCTTAAAGCTCCATTTATGATTATTTCTAAATCGGGTGGTGCTCGGATGATGGAAGCCGGGTATTCATTAATGCAAATGGCTAAAGTATCCGGAAATCTCGGGTTACTTTCTGAAGAAAAATTACCTTATATCTCTTATTTAACGGATCCAACCACAGGAGGCGTTACTGCTTCTTTTGCTATGCTTGGCGATATTAACATTGCGGAGCCCGGCGCATTAATTGCGTTTGCTGGTCCACGCGTAGTTCGAGAAACAATCGGTCGAGATCTACCTGATGGGTTCCAAACATCTGAATTCTTATTGGAGCATGGATTTTTAGATTTCATCATTGATCGAACCGAGATTCGGGAAAAATTGAGTCAGGCGATTCGACTTTTCATGAATTGATGAAAATAACCAAGCTTACCGATGACAGCTCGTGGTTGATAGAAACGGCGGATTTTACCTTAGTGATCGATCCCTGGTTTACTGCTCAACAAATGGACGGACATCCCTGGTTTTCTTTACAAAAACGTGCTGAAACCTACGGACCTTTTGAGTTTCCTAAGGACAAACCCTTGTTTATTTTTGTTTCTCATCCATTCTCTGATCACTGCCATAAAGAATCATTACTAACTTTTCCAACTGAAACAGTGGTGATTGCAGAAGACCGGGCACTAAAGAAAATTCGTGCGTGGAATTATTTTGAAACATTGACTCCCATAGCTAAGGCCCCGTTTTTATTGGAACAACTTACTAAAGTAAGTCTCCTTAATCAAACACACCACGCCTTCATTTTACATGTGGAACGGAAAACCTTGATATATGCACCCCATGGGGTTAAATCAAGCCAAGATCTTCCAACGGTGGATGTGCTAATTACCACTACCACGACCTACAACTTGCCTTTTTTCTTGGGTGGCACCGTAAATCTTGGGTTGAAAGAGGCAAAGGCTGTGCTCAATAAAACGAAGTCTAGTGTGGTATTAGCTACGCACGATCAACAAAAAGAGAGTAAAGGATTAGTTGGTTGGTTTGCCAAGCCGGTTTATGAAAATGAATCTACCTTTAAAAGGCTTTTGGCTGGAGACTCTTTATCGCTTGCTTAATTTGTTGAGTGTGATTTGTCGTTGCGCGTTGGCCTTGAATGTAGTTACTCCATCAATTCGCTTTTTTAGGTGCTTCAACGAGGAATCTTCTACGCGCTTACGCCATAGAATGTAACTGCTTCGTTTTAGTTCCTTTCGCATCAGCGCTCGGACTTCACTTTCCGTTAGATTAAACTGAATTTTAATTGCATCGAATGGGGTTCGGTCTTCCCATGCCATTTCTATAATTCGATCGATTTCTTCCGGATTCATGCTTTTATTCGAGGGGCTTTGTCGGGCTTGGCATATTCAAACCGTTGAATTATTTGTCCTTCGGTGTAGGCATCCAAACCAATGCATCCCACAATATGTGCTTTGGTTAGATCAGCAAATCCATCGCTAGCCACAATGTCTTCTGGGTAGTTTATCCATTGAACTTCACCAATTACTAGGTTTGTTCCATTTAACGGAATCGGGATATTTTCTCTGAATACTAATCCAAAGGAAATTGGGGCAGAGGCTACGCTTGGTGCATTAAATCCATCAACATAGTGTGGTTCTAATCCCGTTACATCAAATTCAGATTGCTGCTTCGGATACCGCGCCGAAGTCTGGTGTGCTGCGGCTATATCGTCGGTCGAAATTAAGTTGATTGTATATTCTTTCGTCTCAAGAATGTTCTCGTAGGTATGACGTTCCACACTATCCGGCCTAAAGATAATCCCTAATAACGGTGGATTGGAACCAATATGAACCAAGGAATTAAAAATCGCAAGATTACCTTGGCTTGCGGAATCTTTTGTCCCGATTAAACAAACATTTTTATGGCCTACGATACTATTAAAATACTGTGCTTTAACTCGTTGTTCTAGCGTATCGTATTCAGCTCGGTTCATTAGCTTCATAAGGGAATAACTATTCAAAAGGCCTTTTGTTTACTTCTTGTGTAACTTTTGCGACAATCTTATTCAATTGCAATCCCTACCTTTGTTTAATGGAGATTTTCGGATATTTGGCATCCTTAGTTATTGGGGTTTCCCTTGGGTTGATTGGAGGAGGAGGTTCCATTTTAACAGTTCCCGTGTTGGTTTACCTGTTTCACATTGACCCCGTAAGTGCTACCGCATATTCTTTGTTTATTGTAGGTGCCACAAGTTTGGTGGGCGTTGTTCCGAAGTATCGGTTGGGAGAAGTGAATTTTAAAACGGCTTTAATTTTTGGTGTTCCGTCCATTGCGGCGGTGTTTTTAACGCGTTCATTTCTTGTGCCCTTAATTCCAAAGGTGCTGTTTACAGTGGGGGAATTTCAAGTCACGAAACCACTCATGATGATGTTGCTTTTTGCAGTTCTAATGGTATTTGCTTCCGTTTCGATGATTCGAAAGCCTAAAAAAGAAACCTCAAATCAAGGGCCTCAAGTCTTTAACTATCCGATCATTGTGTTGGAAGGTACGGTTGTAGGGATACTTACGGGCTTAGTTGGTGCGGGAGGTGGGTTTTTAATTATTCCAGCCCTCGTTATTTTGAGTAAGCTGCCCATGAAACAAGCCGTAGGAACATCCTTGTTGATTATTGCTGCTAAATCGTTGATCGGGTTTACGGGGGATTTAGGTAAAACAACCATGGATTGGCCTTTATTGTTAATAATTTCAGGATTAGCCATCGTGGGTATTTTTATCGGTTCCTTACTTGCTAAACGTATCGCTGCTGATCGGTTAAAGAAAGGATTTGGGTGGTTTGTATTAGTGATGGGAATTTACATCATTGTGAAAGAACTGTTCTTTGCTTCCCCTTCGTCGCATTAGTTTTAAATTTAACTTTACAGTATGAATATTGAACAAATTTATACCGGGTGTCTAGCGCAAGGCGCGTATTATATTGTTTCCGGAAATGAGGCCATCATTATTGATCCTCTGCGCGAAACCGCACCTTACTTGAATCGCCTAACTAAAGACGGAGTTAGCTTAAAATTCATTTTGGAAACGCATTTCCATGCAGACTTTGTTTCCGGTCACTTAGACTTATCGAAGGCGACGGGTGCTCCCATAGTTTATGGGCCCAATGCTGCTCCGAGCTTTGATTTTTATTCAGCCAGAGATGGCGAATTATTGACCTTCGGTTCCTGTGCGATTAAGGTACTTCATACCCCAGGACATACCATGGAATCAACGTGTTATCTCTTGATTGATGAAAATGGCAAGGAAAGCGCCTTGTTTTCTGGAGATACCTTATTCATAGGCGATGTGGGTCGCCCTGACTTGGCCCAGAAAGCAGCTGCTATGACGCAAGAAGAATTAGCGGGAACGCTTTTTGAATCCTTACGAAATCAACTGATGCCCTTGGCCGATGACATCATCGTTTATCCAGCGCATGGCGCAGGCAGCGCTTGTGGTAAGAACATGTCAAAAGAAACGTTTGATTCACTTGGCAATCAAAAACGAACGAATTATGCCCTGCGTGCGGACATGACTAAGGAAGAGTTTATTCAAGAGGTAACCGATGGCTTACTTCCTCCACCCGCCTATTTTGGACAGAATGTAGCCATGAATAAATTAGGATATCAACCCTATGCCGAGGTGCTTTCAAAAGGTCTGACGCCACTAAATACTGAAATGATTCAAAGCTTAGATGAAGAGGTATTGTTGCTGGATACAAGACCGGCAGGAGAATTTGCGAAAGGATTTCTTCCAGGTAGTATTTTTATTGGCTTAGAAGGGCAATTCGCGCCATGGGTTGGAGCGCTTATTCCGAGTGTAAAACAACCTATTGTTATCATTACTACGGAAGGAAAAGAGGAGGAAACCGTACAGCGCTTGTCGCGTGTTGGCTATGATAATGTACTGGGATATTTAGCTGGAGGAATTGCAAGTTGGGAAGGTGAGTTGGACCAAATTGATCGCCTAGAAGCTACGGCAGTTGAGCATGGATTAGCGACTAATGAAGTATTGATCGATGTGCGCAAGCCCGGTGAATATGACGCAGAACATTTGCAGGATGTTCCAAGCATTCCATTGGATTATATCAATGAGCGCATGGCTGAATTCCCCAAAGATAAAGGCCTCGTGCTTCATTGCGCAGGCGGTTACCGAAGCATGATTGCCGCATCGATTTTGAAAGCGCGAGGATTTGATCAGATTAAGGATGTTATTGGTGGGTTCGGTGCCTTAGCAAAGACTTCGCTTCCAAAAACGGCGTATGTGTGTCCGAGTACCTTGAAATAAGAAGGAATTTAAGAACAATTACTACACTTGGTTAACTCATATTAAATTACGAACTTCGTATTTATGGACATAAAGCAATACATCGAAATTAACCCAGAAAAAAGATTCGGCAAGGCTATAATCAAGGGGACACGTATTTCGGTTGCCGATGTGTTGAATTGGTTGGCAAATGGAATGACCCGTCAGGAAATTATTCGTGACTTTCCGGAATTAGGTGATGAACAGATCAATGCATGTTTGTTTATTGCTGCTTCCAGAGAAGGGCATTTAGGAATAGCATCATGAAATTGCTGTTCGATCAAAATATTTCACACCGTTTAATCTCGCATATACACGACATCTTACCCGAAGCGAGGCAGGTTAGACAAATTGGTCTTGAAAATTCTTCAGACAAACAGATATGGGAATATGCAAAAGAACATAATTTCACTATTGTGACCTTTGACGGTGATTTCTATGATTTTTCGCTCGTTTGGGGTCATCCTCCAAAAATTATTTGGATTAGAACCTATATCCAGACGACAAAAAACGTGGAGGAAATGCTACGTAAACACATCAACACATTGATTGACTTTCAAGATGATAAAGAACTTGCTTGTCTCGAAATAATACATGCAAGTTAATCTGAATGCTATGCAAGTATTACCTTAGTTAATTTTATTTTATTTCCTTTTCGTAAGTAGATGAAATCCTAGTCCCGCACTAATGCCATATTGGGCGATGGAAACCGACATAAATGGAGTTTTTCGAATCCATCCGTTACTGTAATTTATTTCGGCGAAAAAGTGACAGTATTTGGAAAAATAAAAACTTGTGCCACCTTTTAACATATAGGAGGGGCTAACACTCCATTGGTATGGCGCAGGAACGATTAAAAACTGATGTTGCTCCATTTCGGCGATTACGACTCCTGGTTCTGCGTGAATGTCGAATTTCCAGTTTTTCTTACCGAGGTGATACCCAAACCCAGCATAAATTGAGGTATAGTTTCGTGGAAATTTTTCTGGCGAATTAGTGAACAAAAGTTTTCCATTTGGAGCCATAATGTTGGCTTCTCCACGAACACTTATACGGTTTTCTAATACATATTCTACAAACCCATTGATCAAGGCGACGGTAGTTTGTTGGGTGTAGAAACGAGTAGGGGCAATGGTCGCACTTGCTCGAAGCAAGGAAGGTTGAAAATAGCTTGGTTTTTCCTGGCTATAGATCAGGGTACTTACAAGCAAGAATAACCCTGTTATCTTCTGGTGAATCCCCATAACTTCGCAATTTTATAGTTTAAACTTAGGGTTACCAACAGATGTCCCGCCAAGGATGCTCCCTTGTGTTCATTGAAACTTAGCATACCCGTCGTGAAATCATAGTCGGTTTCAATGTGATTTCCTAAGTGAATCATGTATTGTCCGGTGAGTGAAATATCAAACCTTGGAGATAACTCCAGGTGTGTTCCAAGCCCAGCTTGTACCGCAGAACTCCAACGTTCCGCCGACATTGGCCCATCCAAGGGACTGAACCCATCTTTAGCTTCAATCTTTGAATAATCAAAGCAATGCCCAGCCAGTATGTACGGTCGAAATTTAGGTTTAAATTCTCCTTCTTGACGGAAATAGTCCAGCTGGTTTATTGGATAAAACAAAACACTCCACCCAATGTGATAATCGGTACGATGTGCATAATTCAAAATGTCACTGGTGATGTAATCAAAAAACCAATCGGTATTCACTGCATCGGAAAATCGTAAACGAAATTGGCCTCCAACTCCGGTTCCCGTCATTTCGTTTTCATGGTCGTTAAATAAACTCACGGTGGTCCTTCCGCCAAGCGACAACATCCCGGCTGGCGTGTATTTTCGATCGGTCTGACCAAAAAAACAAAATCCAAGGGTGAGTGTAAAGATTAAATGTATGCCCTTCATGTAACTAAGGTAAGAAAGAATTTGATTTTGTATCTTCGCAAAAAGAATCAATATGCGGGTTTATTTAGATAATGCGGCTACCACACCCATGGCGGCGGAAGTAGTGGATGCAATGTGTGAGGTACTTCGAAATAAATTTGGGAATCCATCCTCTACGCATTCCTTCGGTCGTGAATCTAAGGCCCTAATCGAAACAGCCCGTAGAAACATAGCTGGTCATTTAAATTGTCACCCTGCTGAATTGTTTTTGACTTCGGGTGGGACCGAAGCCGATAACTTGGCTTGCCACATTGCAGTGCAGGAATTAGGCGTGAAACGCATTATTTCAACTTGCATCGAACATCACGCCGTGGGGCATACCGTGGAAATGTATCGCGACCGCTTTAATGTTCAGTTGCATAACTTAACCTTAGATGCGCAAGGGCATATCGATTTGTCGGAATTAGATGCGCTGTTAAAAGAACCCATTCCCACCTTGGTTTCCTTGATGCATGCCAATAATGAAATCGCGACCCTGATTCCGCTGGAACAGGTGGCTACCATGTGTAGAACACACGGGGCTTATTTTCATTCCGATACGGTCCAAACCATGGGACATTATGCCTTTGATTTGAAAGCCTTGGATATTGATTTTCTTGCGTGTGCGGCGCACAAATTCCATGGACCAAAAGGCATTGGGTTCTTGTATGTGAACAAGCGCATCAAAATGACACCAATGATTTTAGGTGGCGCTCAGGAACGTGGATTTCGTGGCGGAACGGAAAATATTTCCGGAATCGTGGGCCTCTCGAAAGCTTTTGATTTGGCGTACGAAGACGTCTTAGGACATCAAGCCCACGTGCAAGGCTTAAAAGATTACATGATGGAGCGATTAAGGGCGCATTTTTCAGATCTTGCCTTCCACGGGGATACCACCCCAAGCGGTTCTTTGTATACGGTCCTCAATGTGTGCTTTCCTCCAACCGAGAAGGCCAGCATGCTGCTTTTTACCTTGGATTTAAAAGGAGTAGCAGTTAGTGGTGGAAGTGCCTGTACTTCAGGAGCTACTAAAGGTTCTCATGTGTTGGAAGGTATTGGCGCAGATATGAGTCGTCCGAATGTACGTTTTTCATTTTCTAGGTATACCACGAAGGAGGAAGTCGATTTCGCGTTGGAGCAAGTGTTTTCTGCCTTTGCTGTCGCTTTAGCCTAATGAGCTCACCAAAAAACGTATTGTTTTTAGCTTCTTGGTATCCTCATCCAAGCAATCCTACCTTAGGTAATTTCATTCAGAAGCATGCCGAGGCCGCTTCTAAACACCATAACATAAGCACACTTTCAGTGCACGCCAGCGATGTATCAGACGTATTTGTAGAACAAACTAAGCGTGATAAACTGACCGAAATCCGAGTGTTTTATCCGAGAGCGTCTGGACTTTTTAAGCGCTTACGGCAATATATGCGCTGGAGAAGCGCGGTGGCCTTAGGGGTAGCAACCTATCGTCAATTGATCGGCGAACCAGACATTGTACATTTAAATGTGGTATTCCCCCTGGGTTTATTGGTGAAGCAGCATTTTCCAAATACGCCATTAGTGATTACAGAGCATGCCAGCGGCTTGCATGAAGGACCCAATGCCTACCCGAAGTGGATGTTGAAGCGCATGATACCGGTATATCAACGCGCAGCCATGGTGTTACCGGTGAGTGCCAATTTGGGTGAACGGATAAAGTCATTGACCGGAACATCGTATCACGTACTACCGAATGTGGTGAACGAGGAGATCTTTAGCTTGCCAAAAGGAACACATTCGAACCATCGCTTTGTCCACATTTCTACCTTATTTGAAGCGGCAAAAAACGTGCATGGAATTTTACGGGCGGTGGCTCAATTAGCGAAAACGGAACAAGATTTTGAATTTCACATCATCACGGATGGTGATGCTTCAGAGGCGAAACTAGTCGCCAATCAGCTTGGTATACTCGACACGAAGGTATTTTTTCATAGCACCATGGAGACTGAAGAAATCGCTTCGTTTCTGCACACCTGTAAGGCCTTGGTCTTGTTTAGTAATTTTGAGAATTTCCCTTGCGTGATACCGGAAGCCTGGATGAGTGGTGTACCGGTCATTGCCACGCGGGTGAATGGAATTCCTGAATTTGCCAACGAACAAAACAGCATCTTGATCGAACCACGCAACGAAGAACAACTGGCGGCGGCAATGGAGTCCGTATTGGACGGTAAATCCTTTGATGCCGAGGCGTTACGTACCTATGCCTTAACCCATTTCAGCTATGCTGCGGTAGGCAAGCAATTGGATGAGGTGTATAGGTCTATTTGATTTTGTGAATATAATTCGGGGCCGCTACGAAGAGGTAAATCGTAAAACCGGCCCTTCGATACGTCCGACGTTGCGGACTACTCAGGGACCGCTTCAATCTAAATCATCAAGTAAATCGCCCTTGCTTAAATCCTTCGCCGAGCTTTTTGCTACTTAGACGTACCCTGAGTAGACTGCCTTGGCTGGCGTTTTGAAGGGTGCGGTAAAAAAGTAGGGTAAACGGTAGCTAAGTCTTAGTTTACTCAACTTACTCGAAAAACAGTCGCTAGAAAATACAAGCGGTTTGTCGAATCATTCCTCAAGATTTCAAATCCCGAGGAACGGGAGTTATTTAAACGAAAACTTTCGTTGTAAAAAATAGCTGATGGTTACCACCACCACCGAGGCAAATACGTTGCAAAGGGACGCATTCCATGCGAAGGTATCCACCATGAGTTTAATGAGGATCCAATTAACTGTAGCAGAGATTAAGGCACCCAAGCCATACCGGAAAAACTGTACGCGGCCTTTGAGCTGACTTTCCGTAAATACCACATAGCGCATCATCATAAAACCAAACAAAAAACTAAACACCCCACAAGCCGCAGCAATTACTGTGTAACTGTGCACGGGATGTTCGATTAGCGGAAGTTTAACAGTTTTACTATTAATCACCCAATGGTCTAATATCCAAAACAATACCCAGCCCAGCCCTAAATTTGTTGATCCTGCCACCGCATAGTAATAAGTCGTTTTGTCGAAGATTCGCGAAACGATTGGGTAGAAAAAATCAAGGAAAGCGCGTATTATCCGAATCATATTATTTCCATTCTACTTCATAGCCGGTATGTCGGCGGATATTCAACACTAAATAGTGGTCAATGTAGAGGTATTGTCCACGAATTCCTGTAAGTTTTCCTTGTATGCGCGGTTCTTTGTCGAGCGTTAGCGAAGCTACTTTTTCAGGATAAGCCAACACCGGATAGTTAAAGGTATACACCATTTCATCTTCTGTGAAATACTGACCAAGGTCTGCCGGGAGTTGTTCTAATAATTCCCATTTTTCTTGGGCTAATTCTACTGATTCATTTTTTATGTCGCGCAACATGTTCTGCCAGTTGGTTTTGTCGCTATACATTTCCTTCAAGGCTACTTCAAGTACACCCGCCAAATACCGATTGGGTGTTTCTGCCAATATAATCGCTTCCCTTGCCCCTTGGTCAATCCATCGGGTTGGCATTTGTGTTACGCGCGTCACGCCCACTTTTACCTGGTCGGTTGCGGCGAGGTATACATAATGGGGTTGGTTGTGGTTTTTTTCTTCGTAGGCTAAATCACGTCCTTTCCCCAAATGCGCTTCACATAATTCCGGATGCAAGATGCATGGGCTGGCCTCGGGAGCCGACAAAAAACATTGATAACAAAAGCCTTCACCGAATGATTTATTCGTTGATTTGGCGCATTTTCTGCACACGATGTTACCTGTATATTGAAGTAAAATCTCGGTGCCAATGCGTTCATTCAATGAGGTCCCGTCTGCAAATGCGTATTGAATGGGTTCTTCGTGTGTTGTATGTAATTTTTCTAGGATCATTCCTGCGGAAGGATATTCATTTTGTCGGCGAAATGATAACAATAGTCGCGCAAATCTTCGCAAATATTTCCCTCACCCGTAGCTTTTTCAAAACTATCCGCCATCGTTAATAAGGTTTGATGAAAGAACTGCTTCATTTCATCTACGGTCATGTCTTCGGTCCATAAGTCTATACGCAAGGTATTGTTTTCTCTGGGGTCCCAAAGCGACAAGAAAAATGCTTTGGTAGGTGCGTCTTTTTGTCCGCTATCGGCGGCTGACCATTGGATGGATTCTGGGACATTGTTTTCATTCAAGGCCACTGAAAGTTCGATGGTGGAAGTTTTTTTCATGTTATTTTTTTTCGGGTGCTTCATACGCTTGAAGGATCTTCAAGTATGGGGTATTTTTTAATTCGTTGAGGCTTAAATCGTGTGTCTCCATATATTGTTTTACCATGCGGTAGCCTAAAAATTGTCCCATTCGATCCGGACTTTCTTGGGGTAACCCGCGGGTAAATGGACCTTCATGCAATAAACTTTGTTTGGCATCTTCTCCAGTATTGTAAAGCAACTGTTCATCTACGATATATTTCCATAGGGCGCCTTCGCTGGCCAATGCCCAGTCGTAATCTTTTGGTGTATAGCGCAGGATGATTGATTCTTTTTCCTGGGGTAGGCATGCGGAAGTAATGAACAAGAGTTTACCCCATCGAATCATTTCGGTAGCATAGTTTTCTTTCGTTTCTTCGATGTGGTGTGTACTTAACCAACCAATCACCGCGTCGCGCTCGAGGTATTGGGGAGCCATGCCTTCTTTGATCCATGAAAAGAACCGGTCATTCGGTAGTTCTTTGATGACATCGGTTTTTTCACCTAAATACCGTTCGAGGCCCAGGGCAATGGATTTTTCTGAACAAAAAACAGAGCTTGTAAAACCTGAGTTAATCCAAAAGATATGTTGCGGAAGGGGTGCATTTTTAAAATGATATTTCATTCGTTTGAAGGCAGCAGTTAAGGAAGCGCGATGCTGGGGTATTTTTTTCTCAAATTGCTGATTGATTCGTAATTCTAAGCGCACAACAAACGGGTTGTTGTTGTAACGGCTCATTCCGTTTAGAAAACTTGTATCGGGGTTGATGCGGATGCCATAGCAATAGCCAAATAGGTAGCCAGCAATGTCTTTGTCGATTTGATTAAGTTCATTTCGATGGTAGATTAATGTGCTTGGATTCGGTTTTGATAGGATAGAGTCACTGTGATGAAAGCTTAAAGGTAGTGTGACCTCACTTACATCAATATCATATGAATTGCTGTTGCACGCAAGCAGTATGAATATAAATGAAAATAAAAGGAGGGATTTTCGAAAGAAACCCATGGAATAGTATTATTTTTAATTTTGTCAAAAATACTATATTCTAAAACCTTATGAAAAAAGTCGCTTCTTTTTGTTTTTTGAGCTTGATGTTAAGCTTGTGTGCTAATTCAACGTTTGCTCAAGATTCTGCACCACGTCGCATGCAGGCGGGCATGACCGGGAATTTTGGAATCAACATGGTAAAACCAGCGGATTCATACTTTAAGGCTACCCCGTTTAATCATGACCTTTCGGTAGGAATGATTTTTAATACCAGTTTCAAGAATGCTCCGAATTTAGGGATTTCAACGGGTTTTGAATTTGAATTTACCAAGCTAAATTACGAAGCGATTGATTCAGTTTTTTATCGGTATGCTGGGGCTAATATTTTACATCAAGATGAATTGGGTGGAACGGGTTACTTGTTAACTGATCGTCAATACAGTAATGTGGGTGTCGCTGTACCGTTAATGATGTTGTTTCGTATGGATCCGATTGGAGATTGGAGGATTTTTGCAAAGTTTGGTATTCGCAACAGCTTTATGGTTTCTCAGCGTATTAACGACCGTGGATTTGATGTGGGTGTTGATGGTAATGGCGCTGCTACCTATACGGCAAAAGAGAACGCTAATTTAAAGTCATTTGGAGATCAGTTTTTTTATAAGGGATCGGTAGGCTTATCTGCTGGAGCAGAATGGAATTTTGTAGGATCTACCTCCTTGGTTCCTGAACTTGGATTTTTCTATGGGTTAACACCTTTGCATTTTAGAGCCATTGAGGATAATTTCACATTCTCAGATGCTACTGGAACGTATTTTTATCAAAAAGCACGTCAAAACCAATTGATTTTAAAAGTTTCACTTCTTTTTTAGTTTGAATCTCCTCGCAGAATACATTGTTGATTGGTTGCGTGACTATGGTCACAAGGCAAAACAGGATGGATTTATTGTTGGTATTTCCGGCGGCGTTGATTCAGCACTAACTTCTACCTTGTGTGCCAAAACCGGGATGAAAACTATGTTGGTAAGTATGCCGATCCATCAACATCCTGATCAATTAAAGCGTGCTCATGAACACATGCAGTGGTTAACAGATACCTATTCTAATGTTTCCACTGTAGAAGTTGATTTAACAGACAGTTTTGAAACGCTCCGTTCATCGCTACCAACTGAGGCTTCAGTTCATGAATTAAGTATGGCTAACACCCGCGCACGTTTGCGTATGACTACACTATATGCTATTGGTCAAACGAACACATGTTTAGTTGCGGGAACCGGAAATAAAATCGAAGATTTCGGGGTTGGGTTTTATACAAAGTATGGTGATGGGGGAGTGGACCTTAGTCCGATTGCCGATTTAACAAAATCTGAGGTGTGGGCCTTGGCAAAGCACCTGGGAGTTTCAGAGGTTATAACCAATGCTAAGCCAACGGATGGCTTGTGGGGAGAGGACCGCACCGATGAAGACCAACTTGGTGCGAGTTATCCAGAATTAGAGTGGGCAATGGAATTTCAAGGAAATGAATCAGACTTGAGTGACCGTCAACGCGAGGTACTTGCAATTTATCGGCGCTTTAATGCAGTGAATCAACACAAAATGCAACCGATTCCAGTTTGCATCATCCCAGAAAAATTAAGAGCTTAGGTTGTAGCTTCAGGAGCTAATCGCAAAACAATTCCGTCTATATCTTCATCTAAATGGATTTGACATCCTAAACGGCTATTAGATTTTACGTAGAACGCTTGATCCAGCATATCTAATTCTGCATCGCTTTGTTCAGCTAAGTCAGTTTCCGATTCTAAATACACCTGACACGTAGCGCACATGGCCATGCCCCCACATTCACCTAATACAGGCAATTCATAGGCTTTGCACAATTCCATGATGTTCATGTTCATATCGGTTGGGCCAACTAATTCATGCGCTTGACCTTCTCTGTCGATTATGGTTACCTTAATTTCGTTCATATCAGTTATAAATGCGAAGAATGTTTGATCCGTTAAATTGTGTGGCGTATTGCCTCAATCCATATTGCGAATTGCTAATGGGTGAACCATCGTATAATGAAAAACGGGCGTTGTTGCACGAATCGATTAATTCTAAAAAGTTATTTGCGTCTGGGTAGAGTGGTTCTAAACAGGTTCCTTCAACATCTGCGGGCGAATGCCGATCAAAGGCCACAAATTCATTTAAGGATTTTCTGTAAACGATAATTCCTCTGGATCCGCCATTCACATAGGTGTATCCGCTAACCCCCTGCAGTGCGCTATAACTTGGAAAACTCAGGTCAATAGTAACATCTACCGGTACGTTGGGTACTGGATTCTGATTGTTTTTTCCACAGGAAAGCACTGAAAGTGAGGTAACTAAAACAAAAATTACACGTTGAAACATGGGTCAAAGGTAATAATAATGCGATTAATTCACTTCACGTGGCGACATTTAGTCATGGTCTGTTTGCTTATGCTGGTAGCTTGCAAAGCCGGGGCAGACGGATCCTTTGAAAAGCAACGTGCTGCTCAATGGAAAAAGCACAACAAAGAGGAAAAGCGAAGAAAACGTATGGTAGAAAAATCCTACAAAACACACCTGAAAAATCAGTCAAAACCCATGCGGAAAGCCATGAAAAAAGACATCCGACGCATGCGGCGCGATAAGCGACGAAAAGCGAGAAGATATTCTTGATCTATTGTTTGGCTCCTACGAATCAGATGTGCAACGTTTTTCTTCAAACTAAATAGGCTAATCCTTGTTTAAGTTCTATTAAACTGATCTTTTTTACCCTATTCCTTGCCACGATAGCTGTACAAGCGCAAGACCTGAATGCCTTTAATCAAGCTCGTCTTAAACGGGATCAAGGATTAATGCTCAGTCTCGGTACATGGGCCGTGGGAAATATAACCGCTGGAAGTATTGGTTGGGCTACGGCTCAGGAACCTGAGCTAAAAGCCTTTCATCAAATGAATGTCTTGTGGAATACGGTAAACTTAGGGCTGGCCATCCCGGGTTATTTACGTGCCCGCAATACAAAAGCAGTGCTAACTTTATCTCAAACCCTTTCTGAACAACAGAAAACAGAGCGGATACTCTTATTTAATTCCGGCTTGGATATCGCCTATATGACCGCTGGGTTTTTATTGCGCAGCATGGCGCTTAATAATCAATCCAAGAAAGACCAATTCAATGGATTTGGTAACGGATTAATACTTCAAGGGTCCTTTCTTTTTGCCTTCGATTTAACGGCATTTGCCATTCACCATCACCATGGGAAGCAGGTATTGAGATTTATTGAGCGGAAGGAATAGGGATTCGTACATTGAAGCTGAAATTTGACGTACCCTGAGTAGTCAGCAGAGCTGGCGTATCGAAGGGTGCGTTAAAAAAGTGGATCAAATCAAACATCTCTTTATTCCGCCAGTTCTTCCCAAGCTTCCATTAATTTGTCAAGATTAGCTTTGAGTGTATTATATTCATTCAACAACACATGGTTGTTTGGGTCGTTGTAGTTTATATCGGCTAATTGACTTTCAAGTGTAGCAATCTTTCCTTCCGCTTCTTCAATGTTGCGCTCTACTTTTTGAAGCTTTTTTTGTAATTCACGATCAATGCGCTCCGCCTTGGGTGCCTCCTGAATTTTTTCCACTTCCTCGACCTTCTTTTCTGTAGATTTATTCTCTTTTGGTGCCTTGTATTTCAGGTATTCATCTAATTCAAAGTGGTGTATTTTTAGTTGCTGCTCTTCAATATCCCAGATTCGGTTGGTTAGTCCCGCTAAGAACTCACGGTCGTGGGATACAATCAAAAAGGTTCCTTCGTAATTCAATAAGGCATTCTTTAAGATCTCCTTTGATGGAATGTCCAAGTGATTTGTTGGCTCATCCAGGATTAAAAAATTCGAAGGACTTAATAGCATCTGACATAACGCGAGCCTTGTTCGTTCCCCACCGGA